>DASYVY010000573.1:0-2029 GCA_035936535.1 Thermomicrobiales bacterium
GGCTGGGATCAACTATGACGGGCAGGTGCGACAACTCCTTCGCCAGCGGAACCGCGTTGAGATCGAGCGTGAAGCGCACGAGCGGATCGAAGCCGCGGATGCCGCGCTCACAGAGCACGACGTTGGGATTGCCACTGGCGAGGATGTACTCGGCGCTCATCAGCCACTCTTCGACCGTTGCGGAGAACCCACGTTTCAGGAGGACGGCCTTGTCCGTCGCTCCCGCCCGCCGCAGCAGTGGGAAATTCGCCATGTTCCGAGAACCGATCTGGATCATGTCCGCGTACTCGGCGACAAGCTCGACCTGGTCCGGCTCCATGACCTCCGTGACGACCGGCAGACCGGTCAGTGCCCGCGCCTCGGCGAGATGGCGGAGCGCTGCCTCGCCGAACCCTTGGAAGGAGTAGGGAGAGCTCCGGGGTTTGAAGGCGCCCCCGCGCAGGATATCGGCGCCTGCGGCCTTGACCGCTTCGGCGGCGGCGATCAATTGCTCGCGTCCCTCGACGACGCATGGCCCGGCCATCAAGACTGGTGCGTCGCCACCGATCGCGACGTTGCCGACCCGCACGACGCTTGGCTCGCGGTGCTCGCGACTTGCCAGCATGTAGGGCCTGTGCTCCTGATGAATGGCGCCGACACCGGGAAGCGCCAGGAGATCGACAGGCAATGGGCGTTCGAGGCCGATCAGCGTGCCGCCCCGTCCATCGGGCATCGTGCGGGCGGCGGCGCCGGTCTGGAGCGCCGCGGCGTGAATCGCGTCGATGGTGGATTCCGGAGGCTCGGCGGTAATCGTGATGAGCATCGGACTGTCCTTTCGCGCTCAGTGGCTCGCCCGGCAGAACCGGGCAACAAAAAACCGAGGCTCTGGCCTCGGCTCCCTCCGACTCTGCTGGTCTCGTCACATCCTGGGCAATTAGCTCATAAGCGCCTCTTGCCCGACCAGCAGGGCCGGGGGGAGATAATAGGTAAAGCTAAACCAGTAAGACGCGTATGGAGCGGACAGCACCGATGCCGCCGGCGTTTCCGCGGCGGCTCCCAACTCGGTTCGGATCATGATTTCCGGTTGACTCCTGTCCATGCGCGTACGGTACTGGTCCAGCGTTCGAATGTCAAGAGCCGGGATCTCCAAAATCCGTACCGCCGGCCATGTAGTATTGGGGCAGCAATGGCTCTTATTTAGATGAGGAACCGTTGCGAGGACGCCATGCCGTTTGCTCTCGTCGAGCGATCGAGGACAATCGCGATGTCGGCGCATCAGGCCAATCCAATAACCTTCACGCTGGATCCCCGGCTGGATCAGGCCGCGACCGAATCGGCGACAGCGTGGGAATCGGCGGCACGGGCGGCCAGGGTAGACCGCACAGCAGCGTGGCTCGCGCAGCGGCTGAACGACCCCGAAGGGACGGCTGACCTGGCCGGGAGCATTGATCGTCTGCTCGCGGCCGAGGATGGCGAAGAACTGATCCAGGCGCGCGCTGAGCTCGCGGAGTTAATCGAGGGCAGCGATGATCCGCTCGCGGAGAGACTGTGGGAGAGCATTCGCGATTACGCGGCGGAGCACGACGATGGCGAGACACTCGCCAGCGCGACGGCGCAGCTCGCCGCGATTGCCGAAGACCAGGGCGATCTCCTGGGGGCCGCCGAACACCATATCGCCTTTCTCAACTGGCGACGGGGGCCGGGACGGGTCAGTGACCCGGAGGACGTCCAGACGAGCTTCGATGAGGTGATCCGGCTGGCGGAGCTCGATGGCGAGCCCCAAGCGGCGGCGCTCTTTGCGTTCCGCCAGGCCAACTTCACCCGGCTGGTTGACGCGGATGACAGCCGCACGACGGAGGGCGACTGGGAGTCCGCCCCTGGGCCGTACGGGAGCTGGTCGTGAGCCGGAGCGGGGACAGCGCCGGCTTCCGCGCATTGGTACGATGCTTGCTGTGATATGGTGCCACCGGGATTACGGTGCAACCGATCATTTCGGTCCGGCTCCATCTGACGGGTGTACGCTCAGCAACTGGGCTGCACCAAAAGGAGT
>DASYVY010000574.1:0-5796 GCA_035936535.1 Thermomicrobiales bacterium
CCCGCAGCCCAACCCCCATCCTTAGCACCGGCCTGCTGGGGGAAACGGGGGCCGTACCCCGCGTCAGCTGAAGACCCCTTCTCCTTCGGCAGAGAAGTTTCCTCGATGTGGGTGGTGTTGGCCCGGGCGACCCCTTAATGCAGGTTCGAGCCTCATCGTTGGATAGGGACAGATGCGGATAGCGCGGACAGGCAAAGACCTGGCAGACACGTTCCTCGACCTCGTCGGGCCTGAGCACGCGTTGCGGTTCGACGATGCGTCGTTGGCCATGTCCCCACCTGGGCTCGATCGGATTGAGCCACGGACTGTGGCTGGGCAGCCAGCACGGCACCAGTCGCACGCCCTGACCGGCGCGCGCCACCGTCTGGTTGGGCTGGCGTAGCCGGTCACGCACCGGGCGGCTGCCGTGCCGGCCAGCATTGTCCCAGATCAGCACCAACGTGGTCACCTCCTGTGCCGCTGCCTGCTGGGCGCACCACCCCAGCTAGTCGATCGTCAGCGCACTGACCGGTCGGCCATCGACGAAGCACAGCCAGGGTGCGTCCAGGTCTGGGAGCCACAGGCCATCGCAGGCCAGCGCCTTCGGAGCCGGATCGTCGTCAGCGACGGCCACCTCCAGCAGCCGCACCGGCTGTGTGGGCTCGGCCCAGGCCGAGAGCGCCGGCCGGGCGACGCGGCTCCACCAGGGTTCATCCTGGTACCCCAGCAGCCAGGTGGAGCGCTCCTTGGCCAGGTCGATCAGCCGATCACGCCGCTGGTTTGTTGGGCATACGCCGGGTCGGGACTGACGATCCAGTCCTTGGCCCGCTGCCAGCGCACCTCCAGCCGGCGGAGCGTGTTGCGAATCGTCTCATGGCTGGCACGCTCGCTCGTGATGCCTGCCTCGGCACACACCTCGGCCACGAGCGCGAGCGTCCAGACGCTGGTCGGCTTGCCAAAGTCCCGCGGGCTGCGGTGCAGCAGGTCCCGCAGCCGCTCGCACCCGGCGGCATCGAACGGCGGCACGGATGGTGGGCGGTCGGCGCGCGCGTCGCTAGCGGCTGACCAGCCCAGCCGCATTGAACGTAGGCACCCCATCGCGCACCCACTGGTCGCTACAGCCGAGACCAGCACCGATCTGCCGTGGCGTCTCGCCCCGGGCACTGGCCAGCACGATCTGGCAGCGGCGGAGGACCGACGTATCAGACGAGCGCAACCCGGCCTCCACGGCCTCACGCTCGTCATCCGTGAGCGCACGGGCACGAATGGGAGCGTTCATACCACCGAGACTACCACGAATCACCCCTAATGCCTTGCAGAGGCATTAACACCAACCAGGCACGGTGACCGGGACTGCGGTGACACCCGCTGGGAGGGGGCAACAGGTGGAGACGGTGAGGCGGGAAGACCTAAGAATCGCATGCTCAATGAGATACGCGGGCTCAGGTCGGCCGCACACGGGGAGTCAACGGTCCATCAACCGGCCAAAGTCACTCTGCGAATAGTCGATCTGGGAGAGACCGTGGATGCCCACGGGGACCGTCATTTCGTCGCTTAGCCTGCAAACGCTTCGCGCTGTCAGAGCGTTTTGGCACGCATAATGCAATTGGGGGAGTCATCCGCCGCTGAGGCGACGCGTGTTCCCGACGCCGATGCCGGACGGAGTCCTATGATCTCGCCACGCCAGCGCCTAGGACGGCCTTCGGGAGCAACGCTCAATCCCAATTGGGTGCTCTGTCGCGACGTCGTTCGTATCCATGGCCGCACATTCTACTTCGGCAGTCAGTTGCTCACTCCTACCCGTCGTCGTGCAATTCACGCGGCCTATGCCTACTGTCGTATCGCTGATGACATCGTTGATCGGGCGCCGGTATCTGGACTGGCCGAGGCCGTCCGTGCCCTTGATGCTTGGGAAGCCGAGCTGACAGCTCCGAGTGATCCCGTGGGCATCGCCTTCGCCGCCGCTCGCCGGCAATATGGCATTCCCCTCCAGCCGGTTCTCGATTTGCTGGCCGGGCTACGCATGGACCTCGTGCCGCGGACCTATGCTTCGTGGGATGAGCTTCGCGTCTACTGCTACCGCGTTGCGGGAACGATTGGGTTGATCGCCGCACCAATTTTCGGCTGCCACAATGAAGCGTCGCTGCCGCAAGCGGTCGATCTCGGCATCGCAATGCAACTTACGAATATTCTCCGAGACGTGTCCGAGGACGCCCGGATGGGCCGGCTCTACCTTCCCCTGGAGGACCTTGCTGCCTTCGGCTGCGGCCCCGAGGTGATCCTCGCCGGGCGGCCAAGCGGCAATCTTGTGGGACTCATGCAATTCGAGATCGCGCGTGCTCGGAGTCTCTATGCCGAATCCCGCGCTGGCATCTGGGCCCTCAGCCCAGCTGGCCGTCTGACCACGGTCGCCATCAGTCACCTCTACGCCATGATTCTGAATCAGATCGAACAGGGCGGCTACGATGTCTTCGGCCCCCGAGCGTACGTTCCCACCCCCCGCAAGTTGCAGGCAATGCCCCTCGTGGCGCGCGAGTTCGTCCGCCTCTCGATGCCCGGTTCCATCCGGCCGCGGTTGTAGCGTACTTCAGCAAGACGTGGACGGCCCCGATGTTCCCGAGAGTCGTCGAACGCGTTCTTCAATGCGGGACACGAAGCCCTGATGGTCGCGGGCCTGGTCGTGAAAGACGGGCTCGCCGTAGCGTAGGATGAGCCGCCAACGGTCCTCCGGTAGCCGGGTATATTCGAGACCGGCCGGTACAAGTGGCACGCGCGTCACGCCATCGCGTTGGGCGAGGGTCGCGATCCGGGCGAATCCAGGTTGGAACGGTAGGATCTCGTCGTCGCCGGTCTTGGGCGTAAAGCGCGGGTCGATGGTTGGATAGCCTTCGGGAAAGACGAGGAGCACGTGGCCGTCGCGTAGCAACCGCACGGCGTCGCTCGCCGCCCGGCGCAGGTAGCGAACCGCCTCGGCAGCGTACGCCGCTCTCGCGGCAGCATCAGGGAACCGCTCCGGTTGATACGTTGGCGCGTCGGGCCGCAGAACGACCGGCCAGCGTGCGACCCGCGACGCCCGTTCGAGGAGCCCCCGCGATGATCCCCTGCTGACCCAATCTGCCGCGACCAAAATATGGAGATGTCGATCCAGGCTCGTGCCAATCGCACAGCCATCATAGAGATGGTGATAGTGCCGGGCCACGATGACGACCGGGCCCGTCTCCGGAACCCGTTCCAAGCCCTCGACGATCACATCGACGTGCTTGGCGAGCTGTCGGCGACACATCAACCGGAGCGACCGCCAGGCCATGGCCGCGGGTAGCGCCTCGTCAACCTTCATGGGCCCGCCTTAGCGGTCGCCGGCGAGCCAGACGGTCCGAGCCTCGCCCGGCGCATCATTCCGATTGAGTAGGAGCAAGACCACTGGTGCCGCGATCAACGTGAGCGTCAGGGCAATTGGCTGCCAGAGACTGACGCTGAGGCTGAGCGCGGAGGCGAAGACGATGTTTGCCGCGTAGATGATGGCCGGCAAAACCGCCGGGTATCGTCTGGGATCCGGATCGCATCGCCAGAGCAACCGGCTCACCATCATGAAGAGCGCACCGGTTGCCGCCCAGCCCAGGTAGTTCTGCACCGGCATCCCGAAATAGGGGCCACTCTGGTGCCAGACCCAGAACATCACTGCCAGATCCGCATGTGCCATCGCTGGATCCAGCACCATGTCCCACACCACGAGGAACCAGACACCCAATCCGATGGCCACGCTGCTCCTCCCGAACGGACCAACTCGGGTTCCCAGCATCGACGCGAGCGCCCGGCCAAGCAAGTAGGAGCTGAGCCCCATGTAGAACCAGGACAGCGGGATGGTGAAGGGAACGCGGTCCAACACCTTGTAACCAAGGTAGCTGGTGTACTCGTAGTTGCCGAAGGGCCAGCCCGTACCGGTGCCGATCAGTTCGGAGGCAAGCGACAGACCGACTGCGCAGACGAAGAAGATCACCGTGCGCCACCAACCGACCGCCAGCACGCCGAGCGCGAAGACCGCGGCGGCACCGAAAACGATGTGCAACGAGCCGCCGTATTTCATGCCGAAATCGAAGGTTTTGAGGCCGAGTTCCGAGCCAGACCAGAGTTCGGGATTGGGTAAAGCGATCAGCAATCCACCGAGACCGAAGACGAGAGCCGCGATGTGACCGACGAGCAATCCCCAACTTGCGATCAATGATCGAGGGGAATCAATCCGGCGATCCCTTGTCGATGGAGCAAGCGCACCAGCTGGCGCAACAGTACTTGGTGCGGTGTTCATCCGAGTTCTCCGTCCCTAACCGGCCCACCGCCATCACGCCGGACTGGCCTCCCGCGCCAGGTATGACTGCGTCGCAATGCGCTGAGGATCAACTGCAAGGCGACAGCGAGATCGGCGACCGGCGAGAGCCAATACGTCCACGGTTTACCACGATAAGCCCGCGCCATCCCGGCCAACGTCCCAATCCTCACAAAGCTCAACACCACGTTCACCAGCCAGGCACCTCCCCGGTGCCCGGTCATCCCAAACGCCATGGTCAGTGGTAGTGGGAGAGCCTGCACGAGCAGAACCTCGCCATATCCAAGCACCGAGCGCCAGCCCGCGTGTCGATCCCACATCGGCAGCGAGCGGGGCCAGTTGGCCCAGGCGTCCCGCCAGCCGTCGTACATCGCGGTCTCGATCAGGCTTTCGGACTCGTAGAAGCCGACCCGGTAACCGGCATTTGCCAAATCGCGAGCAAGCGTAACATCTTCGCAGACCGAATCCAGAATCCAGGTGAAGCCTCCGACACGTTCCAACGTCTCGCGCTCGATAAGGAAGCATTGTCCGTTGGCCTGAATAGCCGATGTCTCATCGGTCGCATGTCCGGGAACCCCGAACCGGTAGACGAACGAGGCGAGGAGGGAAGGATGGACCACGCCCTCGGCCAGGCCAGAGAGACGCTGGTGGGCCGCCACGCTCAGTGCCAGAACCCCACTCGTTCGCGCATGCGCCAGCAGCGATCTGACCAGGCTGGCAGCGGGACGGACATCCGCGTCGACGGTAAGGATCCAGCGTGACTCCGGCAGCGCATGCTCCAGCCCCAGTTGGAGCCCATACGCCTTGCCATTGATGCCATGTGGAACCGGTGCGGCATCGATCAAGTTCAACCGTGGATCCCGGCTCATGAACTGCCGGACAAGCTCTTGGGTACCGTCTTCCGAACCACCATCAACCACGAGGATGCCCGCCACGGTGTCCGGCTGGTCCAGCAATCCGTCCAGGCACAGCGCGAGGCGATCCCTCTCGTTCAAGACCGGGACGATCACCGTGACTAGGTCCGGGTCCGGAGCGTCGCTCCGGTGGATGCGCATACCGCCCCCGGTTCGCGCTAGCCGTAGGCACACGCGAACTCCCAGGACGAGTTGGATGATAGCAAGCACCGATGGCAGCCTTCGATTCCAAACCTTACTCAAAGCGCTGCTCCGGCCGTAAAATCGATGACCTGAGCCCGCACGCCGTCCCAATCCGGGCGGCCATCGGCAACCAGGAGGTGATCACTCGCCGTCTCCCGGTACGTGATCATTCCGCCGAGGCGGTACAAGAGCCTGCGGGTACGGCGCGGTGTCACGACAGCATCCTCAGTTCCTTACAGAATCAGCGTCGGCGCGTCGACCAAGGGAGCCGCCTCCCGTCCGATTGCGGTGACGCGTCGCAGCTCATCGATGACCCCCATCGAAACCGCCGTGTCTTCCCGGATTGACCGCTGTGCCTCCGGGTCATCGATGTCGAGGTTGGAATCAGCTCCCTGGAAG
>DASYVY010000575.1:0-4600 GCA_035936535.1 Thermomicrobiales bacterium
TTGCTGCGCTCGGGATCGAAGCCGACCCAGTCCGTCAGGTACACCCCCTCGGCAAACGGCGTTTCCGTAAGCTCCCGATTCATGCTGTAGACGTGGAATGTCCCAATGGCGGTGGAGTAAAAGCCATCGGGGGAGGGATCCTTGCCGATCCTGCCCTGGTAGGTCGCAATGGCCGCTCCGCCCTTGTGCAAGGTGACGATACCCGTGGATCGGTCAACGTCGATCCAGCGTTCGGAATCGGGGACATCCTCTACCGGTGGATCTGGCATCACCGGTTCAGTGCTGCTGGCACCGTCCGCTTCGTCCGGGGGAGGTTCCTGGACCATCTCTGCCGTGGGTGCCTCCGGCGGATCTGCCTCGATCGCACCGCGTTCCCCCGGCACACCCGGATCTTCGGCGGGAACCGCCGGCGCAACTAAGGACGATGAGCCGGAGACGGCAAGGAAGGGTGTCGCCATCCAGGCCCGGACGGCACCGTAGCGGACGGGCGTGAAGCCATTGCGGGCGACTCCCAAAATCTCCACTTCCGTGCCCAGCGGCAGCGTATCGACCACGGCCGCATCGAGCGACGCGCCATCGCGGAGGTTCAGCGCATCCGTCGCAACGACGGCAGCGGTCCCGGAATCCAATGGAGGCTCAGGAGCGGTCACGTCTTCGGAGGATTGGTTACCGTCGAAACCATCGGTGAGGAGGGCGAACCCGATCAGGCCCAGTGCCAGCACCACCACGGCGGCACGCGAAAGAACTCCCATTGGTCCATTGCGCCTGGAGCGTCGTGCCTTACGGTGCTTGACCACGGGCTGTGCCCCTTTTGGAAGAGCCGGTTCTGCGACGGGGCCCGAGGAGCACCCGCTGGCGGCCCTACCGCTCCATCGCCAGGCTCCGCCGAAAGGAGCCCAACCTCGATTCCAGGTGTTCGTCGTTCCTCGATTGTGTCGTAGGCTCTGGCAATTGGTGCATGGGAGGTGTCACGCGCGAAGCGCAACACTTCCCATGAGCGGCGATCCCGCGGGATCAGTTGTGGACTTCGACGCGCATCCCAATGGATGAGAAATCGTAGACGGCGCGTGCCGCGGACGGCTCCAAGCCAACACATCCCGCGGTCAGACCGGCACCGTTCGGCAGCACGTCTCCGTTTCCGTCCCGTGTCCAGGAGTGGAATCCGTTGAACCGCTCCGGATCGAAACCGACCCAGTCGGTGATGTAGGCATCGGCGTACGAGGTGTAATGCAGCGGCTGGTGCATCCGGTACACGTAGAACGTGCCCACAGCCGTCGAATAGAAGCCGTCGTCCGACCGGTCGAACCCCAGCGAACCCCAGTACTGCGCGATGACTACGTCACCCTCGAACAGCGAAACGAGACCGGTGCTGCGATCGACATCGATCCATCGCTCAGCCGGTGACGCCGCCGGGGCGGGTGCCGACGCTCCCGATGACCCGGAGGCTGGTCCATCCCAGCTCAGGTAGTCGGCGGCTACCCAGGCGGTCGATCCGTAGTAACTGATCGGCACAAATCCGTTGACGCCATCACCGACAACATCGACCTGGGTGCCGTTGTCGAAGGAATCCCAGATCGCCGCCGACGTCGACGCATCGGCTCGGACGTTCAAGGAATCGGTGTTGACCCAGGCCGCGCTTCCGGCGGACGGCAGTGCGGACGTTGCTCCACCTTGTCCTCCGCCTCCACCCCCACCGGAACCGTCCGGCGCGAGGAACTCCGCCCAGACCCAGCCCACGGTTCCGTAGTACCGGATCTGATAGAGACCGCTCTCCGGCCCCCAGAAGATATCGACTCGCTCTCCGGCGTACATCGTGTCGATCGGGGTGTGGTCGTCGAGGCCGGCCAGCAGCGACACCCCGTCGGCGGTGATGGTTCCGGCCTGCCCGGCCGCGGCTGGAGCGTGCGTTATCAGGCCGAAACCGGCCAGCACGACGAGCGCAAGCAGGAATACCGTCAGCAACCTCCCGGCATGACCGGGAACCAAGCGCATACGCCTTGTCATTAAGGTGCCGGGCGCAGGGTGGACCTGGCTTCGGATCTTGTGGCCGCCGTCTTCATCACCCTGAGCGCTGGATCCGCGAAGCACGACCCGCAACACAGCCGGTTCAACACGCTCTCCGATCCTGGACGGCTCCGGTGCCTTCACCATGATTCCCCTCCTGGTGTTCAGCGGAACAACACAAGCGCGGGGTTGCGCCTGCCGGACAGTCACGCCACGTTGCATGGAGTGAACGGACGCAGTGTACGAATGATGGAAACGATTGTAAAGCCGAAGGTTTACCTCCCCAGGCGAAGGAGGAACTCTACATTGACTTATAGTCATGGAAACCGGTGGTATATGCCTGACTTTGCCAAATAGACACAACGGGTCTGTCTTCCATGCTGGCAGGTAGAACCGCATGAAACCTCATATCGGGCGGTGGAAAGCGAGATCTGAATCACATCGACAGATAAATACGGCATAAATCCCCATCGGGTTGGCCCCCGATCTCGCCACTTCGTCTTGACTGGAGATGCACAAAAGCTTTGGGGCAAATCAGACAGATTTCCCCGCTCGTACGCACGCAATCACGCCACGGCCGGCCGGTCGGTTTACAGGGCCGGAACCGCCCCCTATACTTCAGGTCGTTCTGTCGAACGGCCGGAGGGCGTTCCCTCCGGCTTTCGCTTTATGCTCCAGGGCGTCGATTGACGCACTGCGTGATTCGTGCGCCGCCCGCTGTGTCATTACGATCCTCGTCTACATGTTCATGCCACTCCGATGCACCCGATCATCGATCCGTGCGTCATACAGCCGCGGCTGATGTCCCTCTCGAGACGGCATTGGGGATAAGCGACCAGCTTCGGGAAAGGACCCTCCTTCATGTCAACCGATCGACACGTTCGCCTGACCGCCGATGGCCAGACACGCCTCCAGGAAGAGCTTCGCGAGCTTCGCGAGGAGAAGCTTCCCGCCCTCTTGGAACGGATCCGGGGCACGACGGCGAACGGCGACGTGAACGACAATCCCGAGTACGAGGGCACCAAGGAAGACCTGATGAACACGGAGGCGAGGATCGCCGAGCTGGAACAGACGCTCGACCGCGCCGAGATCATCCCCGAGGGTTCCCCGGATGGAATCGTCGGGCTGGGGTCGCACGTCACCGTCAGGGACGATGAGGACATCGAAGAGACGTGGATCCTGGTCGCGCCCGAGGAGGCCAGCACCCCGGACGGACGTATTTCCACGGACTCCCCCGTCGGCCAGGCGCTCATGGGCCGCACGGCGAACGACTCGGTGACGGTCACGACTCCAGGCGGGGAAATCACCTACCAGATCCTCGCCGTCGCCTAGAGCCACGCCGCACGCGCGGCACTACCGCCTGCGCCCTTGACCCCTGATGGAGATCGCGCCCGCCTCTTCGCTCGGCTGCGTGGAGGCGGGCGGTCTGCGAGGGCATCGCCCGACTGTTCGTTCCGGAGAGCGCATGGAGCTCAGCGACCTGCAGGACATTCGCCGCCAGAAGGCGGATGCCCTTCGACAACGAGGAATCAACCCCTATCCGACCCGGAGCCACCGGACCCATACCTCCCAACAGGCGATCGCCCTGTTCGAGACGGAGGCGGCGGCTGGGTCGCTTGATGATGGCCACACCCGGGAGGCGATATCGGTTTCTGGCCGGCTGGTCGGCTTCCGCCACATGGGCAAGACCGTGTTCGCCCACATCCGCGACGGCGCGGGGCAATTGCAGCTCTACATCCGCAAGGACGTGGTCGGTGAGGAGACCTACGCCGATATCCTGAAACTCTTCGATCTCGGGGATATAGTCGGCGCAACCGGCATCCTGTTCCGGACGCGCACCGGCGAGGTGTCGCTTCGGGTCGATTCCCTGACGATGCTCGCCAAGGCACTCAACGCCCCTCCGGAGAAGTGGCACGGGGTGCAGGATGTCGAGATTCGCTATCGCCAGCGTTACGTCGATCTGATCGCCAACGCTCCGGTCCGAGCGGTGTTCGAGCAGCGTTCGCGAATGGTATCGGCGATGCGCCGGTTCCTGGACGAGCGCGGGTATCTCGAGGTCGAAACCCCGACGCTCCAGCCGCTCTATGGAGGCGCCGCCGCCCGTCCCTTCACGACGTTCCACAACACGCTTGGGCAGACCTTCTATCTGCGCATCGCGGACGAGCTCTATCTCAAGCGACTCCTCGTTGGGGGTTATGAGAGGGTCTATGAGATATGCAAGGATTTCCGGAATGAGGGGATTGACCGCAATCACTCACCGGAATTCACGATGCTCGAGTTCTACGAGGCGTATGCCGATTACGAATCGATGATGGAGACGGTGGAATCACTGATCCTTGAGGCCACGGTTGCCGTCCATGGCGGGCCACGGTTCACGTTCCGGGGGCAGGAGATCGATGTTACCCCGCCCTGGCCAAGGAAGAGGCTCCGCGACGCGATCCGTGAAGGATCCGGGATCGACTATGTCGAGCATCGCGATGCCGATGACCTGCTCAGCGTGGCTCGCGAGGCCGGTGCGGACATCGAGACGGGAACCGTCTGGCCGCGCATCGTCGACGAGCTGCTCAAGCAGTTCGTCCGGCCCTTCCAGATCCAG
>DASYVY010000576.1:0-5079 GCA_035936535.1 Thermomicrobiales bacterium
CCCGTAGGCAGCGGCGACCGAGAGCAGGTTCATTGCGATCGCCTTGAGCGGGACGACGACCGAGCGGAAGGCGAGCAACAGCAGCAGGAACGTGAGCCCGAGCACGAAGGCGAGCACCGCCGGCAGGTTGTCGACCAGCACGCTGTTGAAGTCGACCGAGAAGGCGGCTTCCCCGCTCAGATGGACGTTGTCCGCTTGCTGCCCGAACACGTCGGGCACGACTTCGTCGCGGAACTCCTGAACGATGTCGCCGGCGTCGCCCGAATAGGCGTCGACCTGGGTCACGGCGTCGATCCGGGTCAACAACCCGTCGTCGCTCTTGGCGATGGTGACCTCCGTGAAGCGCCTGTCGGATTCCAGGCTGGAGACCAGGCGGTCGATCCCGGCCCGAGTTTCGGGATCGGACACGTCACCTTCGACCACGGTGGTCATCGGCGATGCGAGCCCGGCCCCGAAGTCCTCGGCGATGATCAGGTAGCCGCGCTTGAAATCCGTGTCTGGCATGGTATCGCTGGACGACTGGCCGAGCCGCATCGTGAGGGCGGGAAGCGCGAACGCGACCAGGATCACCACCGACGCCAGCAGGGCGACGACCGGCCGCCGCATCACGGCCGAGGCGACGTGCCCCCACAACCCCTCGCCGGGCCGACCGGCATCCTCGAACTCGGCGATGCCGGTCCGGTCCTGCCGCCGCAGCTTGCGGATGATGCCGAAGCGCGGGATGCTCGCCCAGTCGCCGATCAGGCGCATCAGGGCCGGCAGCAGCGTCAGCGCCGCGGCGACCGCGACGACGACCGTGATGCCGACGGCGATACCGATACCCTGGAACGCGTCGATCGGCATCAGCAGGAGCCCGCCCAGGGCGAGGATCACCGTGCCGCCGGAGAACAGCACGGCCTTGCCGGCGGTGCCACCGGCCCGCTCGATCGCGTCGATCTTGAGGGTGCCATGGCGGCGTTCCTCGCGGAAGCGCTCGAAGTAGAACAGCGCGTAGTCGATGCCGACGGCCAAGCCGATCATGCTGACGATCGACATCGTGCTGGCGTCGACGACCATCAGGTGGGCCAGCAGGCCGAGGATCCCGGTTGTCGTGACGATCGCGAGGATACCGATCGCCAGCGGCAGGAAGGCGGCCACGAGCGCACCGAAGACCACGACCAGGATGATCGCGGCCATCGGCAGGCCGACGCTCACCTCCCTGCTCAAATCCTCCTCGAGGATCGCGCCGAACGCCTCCTCGGCGCTGATGTCGCCGACCGCGTAGATCTCGACCTCGGCCGTCCGCGCCCCCTGCGCTGCCTTGACGAAGTCCGCGCCGCGGTCGGCGTAGTCTCCGGGCTCGCCGGAGAACGTGACCGGGATCAGCAGCGACTGCCGGTCGGCGGACACGAGCGAGGCCGCCTGGGGCGCTCCCGACGCCGCCAGCTCGTAGTAATTGCCGACCGAGGAGAAGTCGCCTCGCCATGGTTGGAGCCGGGTCAGCGTGGCGTCGACGACCGCATGGAAGGCCGGATCATCGACGGTACGCGTTTCCGAGTGGACGACGATGTTCTCGGTCGCCCGCGGGTCCTCGCCGAAGTGCTCGGCGATCAGGTCGTCGGCGACGACCGATTCCGGGCGAGAGGTGAACCCGCCGTCGCTGGTGTTGTCCATGTCGCCGCCCAACGCGCTCGAAAGCACGGTGATGGTGGCAACGACGATGATCCAGGCGAAGAGCGTTCGCCAGGGGTGGTGGGCGCTCATTGAGGTGAGCCCGCGTGGAGAGAAGCCAAGCCGTTTCATGGAGCGTGCCTTTCCGGGGGTGATGCGAGGGCGTTGAGATGCAAGCAGTCGGCCGGGCCGGTGCGCACGGGCACCACCGGCAGGCCTGTACGTGAGTCCGATCCTAGATCACGCCGGCCTGTAACGTGTGGTCACGGTGGGTTGTGGGTTCTGGAAGAGCGGATGGCCTGGGAGCTACGATCCGCGGCTCGGCTGCGAGAGCGGCAGGGCGACCGTCACGGTCGTGCCGGTGCCGGGCTCGCTGTCGATCGAGATCATCCCGCCCGAATCCCGGATCCGATCGCGGATGCGGGCAAGTCCACCGTCCGGGGTGAATGCCGCGCCCCCGCGTCCGTTGTCCGAGAGCGAGACCAGGAGCCAGCCGGCGTGACGTTTCATGCCGGCCTGGGTCGATGTCGCGTTGCTGTGCATCGCGGTGTTGATCAGCACCTCACCGACCGCCTCCGAAGCAAGCGCCAGCATGGCGGCTTCCCAGGCCTCCGGTTCCTGACCCTGCGAGATCAGCATGGCGAGGGTAGCGGTGATTCCCTGACTCGCTTCCGTCGCGGCGCTGACACTTCCGGCCATCCTCCGGAGCGATTCCTGGGCGGAGCGCAGCTCATCGAGCCGGACCTGGAACGCCGAGTACTCCTGCCAGTGCTCGCTCAGCTGGCTCTCGATCTGGTCTCCGGTCCTGAGCGTCTCGTAAAGCGTCGGTCCCGGTCGGGAAGATCCGGAAGCCGTCGTCGTGGTCGTGGTCGTCATTGTCCCCTCGATTCATGGTGCCTCTGCGGATGTCCGGCCGGTTTTGGCCTGATCACAGTCTCTGGCAACCGGATCCTTGTGCTGAGCAGGCAACCGGGAGAATCGCTGGTGAGGTTATCCCCCACCGCCGGTGGGGGAGGAGAGATCGGGAACCGCTACCTGAGGGAAGGGCCAAGTCCACGCCGCTCAAGTCTGGAGCGGAGCTCACAGGGGTGATCTTGCGAGTCCAGGCCACAGTCGCCTCCCGCGTCGCGGCCTGGACTGGCTGGCGCTCGGCCATGTCCGGGGCGACCATCGGGGACTGTCCCGGGGTTGCTCGGTGTCCTAGCCGATCCCCGCGTCGACTGCGAGAACTGACCCTGGCTGTGTGGGCGATCTCACCTGTTGGTGCCCGGTTCGCCGGCATGAGACGGATGGGCGCCTGATGGGGTACCACGCGCTTGTCTCAATAACCGGCCTTTCGGTCAAAACATCGTCAGGGAAAGTGGGGGAATGTCGATGCGACGTTACCTGGTCGTCCTTATCGCTGCGCTCGCGCTTGCGCTACCCGCGGCGTCTCCAGCCGGAGCGGTCACCGATGGTGTGGCCGATGGTTATGCTCACCCGTACGTCGGACTGGTGGTGTTCTACGACGCCGGTGGCAATCCGACGCATCGCTGCAGCGGCACGCTGCTTTCACCAACCGTCTTCCTGACCGCCGGCCATTGCACCGAGGGCGCCAGTTCCGCCCAGGTGTGGTTTGAACCGGATGTCACGGCGGATCTGGGCTACCCGTACGAGGGGGGCACCACGGGAACACCCTATACCCATCCGGATTTTGTCTGGAGCATTCCAAACACCAGTGATCTTGGGGTCGTCATCCTCGATGAGGGCGTGTACCTGGACACCTACGGAGTGGTGGCCGATGCAGGCGCGCTTGACGCTCTCGCCACGCAGCGGGGACGGCAGGAGACGTGGTTCACGGTCGTTGGGTACGGTCTGCAGGAAATCCGACCCCAGGTGTTGTCCGAGCGAACACGGTTGCAGGCCAGCGTGCGGCTCGTGAACCTGCGCAGCGCGCTCACCGACGGGTACAACATCCACCATACCAACGCACCCGGTACTGGGGGCGGCACGTGCTTCGGGGACTCGGGCGGTCCGGTTTTTCTGGGCGACTCCAACGTGATCGTGGGCGTTACCTCCTTCGGTCTCAATGGCAACTGTGTCGGCGGAGGCTTCGCCTATCGGACCGACATCGCGACCTCGCTGAATTTCATCTATCAGTACCTGTACCTCTAGAGAGCCATTCTCTCGATCGACGTGATCGCCGACAGCCTGCATCTCCAGATGAAGGCTGTCGGTGGTTCGGCGTGGTCAATGGACTCACATGTCGTCGATGCCGGTGATGTTCCCAATGGGCCGGATCGATCAGACAGGCTCGTGACGTGAGAGATTCGCAACCGGTGACCTTGCTGCCCCGGGTGGTGGCACGGTTTGGTGCCCATTAAGCAACGACTCAGAGAACGTCACCTTCGACATGCGGCGGAAGGCGGACACCTCCAGCGGTGGCGCGGAGGGATGATGCGGCTCCATTTGGATCAGGCCAACAGGTTACCGACCCACATGCCCATCAACCGGGTGGTGCCAGTAAGGTCTCATCCCGGCGCAACGAGCTGGGGATGTCGCACGGCTCCCCGCAGTTCGGCCCTTCCGACTTCACGATCACGCCCCGGGATCGCAATCGGACCGGTGCGGAAGCAGGCGCACGACCCCCGGAGCAGCACCCGTCGGTTGTCGATGTTGACGCCTCCCTGACACGGCCGCGGCGAAATCCCATCGGCCATGGCTACTCTCCGGTTTGCCCGTCCACCGACTCCCGAATGAGGTCGGCATGGCCGTTGTGCCGCGCGTACTCCTCGATCATGTGGACCAGGATCCAGCGCAGGCTCGGTGACTCACCGTTCTGCCATGGCTGCCGGGCCAGCACGTCCAGACCACCCCCGGCGAGGGCCTCGTCGACCAGGTGGCGGGAGTGAGCCACAGCTTCCCGCCAGAGGGTATGCAATTGCTCGGGGGAATCCCCGACGGCCGAGTGCCATTCCCAGTCGGGTTCAGCCGTCCAGTCCACCGTGTTCCACAGCGGCGCCGGACCGTTCCCATGCAGCCGCCGCGAGAACCAGTAGTCCTCGACCCAGGCCATGTGCTTGAGCATGCCGCCGAGGGTGATCGTGGACGCACCGACCGTCGCCTGCAGGCCGGTGGCGTCCAACCCCCGAGATTTCCACTCTAGGGTTGCCCGCTGGTAGTCGAGAAAACCCAGGAGGGTGGAGATCTCATTGGCGGCGGGGGGAGGTTCCGGGCGACCATGCTCGTCCAGGTTGGCCACCTGGGCGCCAACCTTCTTGAGGCGATCGACGCCGTCCAGGAAGCCGAGCACCCGTTCGGTCAACAGCTCGGCGGCGTGCGCATCGTAGGACGGCAACGAGCTGTCGGCGAAGAGGTGCTGGTCGCCGGGGTAGAGGAACAGCTCGGCGTCCTCGGCCTCGGTAACGAGCGAGCGGGCGGCGTCGATGT
>DASYVY010000577.1:0-2900 GCA_035936535.1 Thermomicrobiales bacterium
CATCACCCCCGGCCCCCAACTCTTCGACCAGAACCCGGAACTGGTCTGGGGGCTGATCGCCAGCCTCTACATCGGCAACCTCATGCTCCTGGTCCTGAACCTGCCGCTGGTGGGATTGTGGGTCCGCCTGCTCTCGATCCCGCGACCGCTGCTGTATGGATCGATCCTGGTGTTCGCGGGACTCGGGACCTGGGCGCAGAGCCAATCCGTGACCGGGCTGGTCGTCCTCTACGTGATCGGGGTGGTCGGCTACCTGATGCGCCGGTTCTCGATTCCGGTCGGTCCGGCCGTCGTGGCGGTCATCCTTGGTCCGGAAGCGGAAACGCACTTCCGCCGCGCGATGCAGATCAGCCAGGGTGACGCGTCGGTCTTCATCACCCGCCCGATCTCCGCCACCATCCTCGTCATTGCCGCCATCTTCCTGATCGGTCCGATCATCTGGGCCCTGATGCGGCGTAATCGGCCGGACAGGACGACGGCGACCGCGGCATAGCGAACCTTACCGGTCGATCATGCCAGTCCGAGGAGACATCATTCGATGAACCGGCTCCGTCGCATGCTCGTATCGTTCTGCATCATGCTGAACCTTGCCGGTTTCGGGTTGCTGTTCCTGGTTCTGGCCAATGGCTCTACCGTGGGAGATGTTGTCTTGATCGCCGGCAACGACGCGGTCCTGCTGTTCGTGGCGTCACTCTTCGGACTGCTGTTCAACCTGATCCTGGCCGTGGCGCTCTGGCGCGGCGGCGTACGCACCCGAAGGCTGGAGGCGGAGCTGCGCCGCGAACGATCGGCCGTTCCGGGGTGATGTCCGGGGAAAAGTGACTCTGTGAAGTCGCCAACCAGCGGCAGACCGAAAAGAGATTCCACCGACATGACGCGGCTGCCGACACACGGGTCTGCCTTACGGAACCCGGTGGAGTCAGCCAAGGGCTGACTCGGAAGTCTGCCCTTGCGAATCCTCATACGGAGCCCGGATGAAGGGTCGGTGCACGCTGGGCGGACCTTCGGCATGTCGCGGGCGATCATACGAATCGACCCCGGACGGCCAGGACGAGGTTCGTGACGTCGATTCTCGATCGCCCCTACGGATTCGGGTAGGGCACCTATTCACCCCGATTCGGAATCACTCGTGCCTTTGACCCACTTGCCGGATTCATCCTTGTGGTATTGATGCTTGACCGCCGCCCAGGCCACGCGGTGGGCGCGTTCCTCCTCGCGGTCGTACTGCTCCCAGGCGCTGTTGAACGCCTCCTTGTAGATATCCTGCGCGTGCGCGGGAAGGTTGTCCTTGACGCTGTCGGGCAAGTCGGATCGCGTGTCATACGGCATGGGCCTGCTCCTGTTCACGAATCGCCAGCGTCTGCATGTCGGACACCGACGGATGTTGACGCTCGCAGGTTCATGGCCGTGCCGACAACGATCGCGGCTGCCCAGGGATTCGCGGCCGTCGAAACGCCCCATGCCACTGCCACGAGCAGATGATCAGCGACGGGCGCTGACTCTGGCGGGGCCGACCGAGAATGCGTCATTGCCCTGTGCCGCGATGACGTCGAGGTACCTGTCCCAGCTAACCCGGTACTGCCAGGGCCGGGTGGTGTTCGTCGTCGTCGGGCCGAGCGGATCCCGGATAATCACCTCATCGTCATTGAAGCCCATCACGACCAGCGCGTGATCGTTGGTGAGCACGACCGGAAACTCGTCACCGTCCGGCGCGATCCAGGTCGCGGCCCGCCAGTCAAGAAAGTCGACCGTCGACTTGAAGAACACGGGATTGCCGCGCCGCAGCGCCTCTTCGATCATCCCCCGCTCGGGGGTGATCCGGACGACCAGATCGACCGCCTCGAAGACCTTCCTCACGGCGTTCCCCGTCGCCCGGGCCAGCAGGTTCTCGTCATAGTGACCGGAGTAGTGCTCCCCGATGTCGCCACCCCAGACGATGACCCCCTCCCCCGTCTCCTCGTAGTACGGCTCGATCGACAGGTCATGGCCGACGATCTCGAGCTGCTCCTCCAAATTCATGTCGAAGCCGTAGGCCTTGAGGATGATCCATGCGGAATCGAACTCGCAGGTGAAGTGAAAGTCCTGCCCCTCCTTGATCGGAAGCTGGATGTAGGCGTCCCACTCCGCGCCATCCGCCCTGACCGGATCGGTGTCTTCCGCCCACTGGCCGGGCGACTGGCCGATATCGGTGGTGGCATCCATCGACCGGATGTACTGGTAGGCGTCTCGGTCCTGGGCGAACGCCTGGCCGCCGCGAGACCCAAGGGCCAGGGCGGTGATGCCGGCACCGGCAGCTCCACGCAGGAGTCCTCGCCTGGTGAGCGGAGTGCCTGAGTCAATCGAGCGACGCCCATTGGAAACCGAGAGGATGCTGTGCATGGATGGCTGCTTCACGGGTATCTTTCCTGAATGACACGGGGCGCGACTCCGATGTGGACGCGACCAACGATTGCTATAACTGTCGAACGCTGTTGCCCTCAATCGTCATGCACGTGTCAAGTGCCCGCGGAACACGCCGACGCGATAGGCAGACCAGGACGGAGGGACTGTAGGAAATGCCGACCCAGATCGATCACGTGGTCGTGGTGGCCCGGCACCTGGATAGGGCGATCGCCGGTGCGGAGCGTGCCGGGTTCACCGTTGTGCCCGGCGGTGAGCACGCTGGCGGGCAGAGCCACAACGCCCTGATCGCCTTTCGTGACGGAACCTACATCGAGCTGTTCGCGTTCATCGACCCGGACCAGCAATCGGCGCAGGCGCTCTGGACGCGTTTGTGGCAGGGCAGCGGCCTGGCCGATGTCGCCACCCCAGACGATGACCCCCTCCCCCGTCTCCTCGTAGTACGGCTCGATCGACAGGTCATGGCCGACGATCTCGAGCTGCTCCTCCAAATTCATGTC
>DASYVY010000578.1:0-4456 GCA_035936535.1 Thermomicrobiales bacterium
GTCGACTTCGGACGGCGCAGGGCCAAAGTACGTCGACGGAACATCCGCGCCGATCGACGCTGGTGCCGGTTGAACCTCGTCAATGCCAGCCGGTTCCGGCGTTGCATCATCCTGGGCAAGCCCCGTCACGCTCCCCGTAACCAGGAACACGCTGATCAGCAGGATCCGCAAAGCCACCGAAACGTTTACCAATTCCCTAACATAGGACATCTTCATGCTCCTTCGTGATGGGGTTGTCGTACCGAACACAGTCCCGCGTCCGCTTCGACGCACGAGTGAGTGCCATCGGAGTGCCCGACCGTTACGGGTCAGTGTCGAAGGAGGAGCGGGACGACACTGGACCCGCCGTCCGACACGCACATGCCTCGGCCTGTCACCACATGACACCACTTGCCCGCTGCGGAGCGAACATGCTTTCAGGCACGTCCCGATGCACCGCAGTATGCGGGCGCCATTCCGGGGAACGTTGATCGCAACCAGCACGCCCCCCGGAAAGGGTGTCGGTGCCCTTGGACGCGCTGCTCGCTTCCCGGGACCGGCACGTTGCCAACGCCACGCGCGTTGTCGTCACACGCGGGATGTCACGCTGTTGCCGATAGTCGGCTGTGCACCCGTACCTGCCCGGTGTGCGTGCCGCCCTCGGCTCCGCCGGTTCGGTCTTGTCGAGAGGATCGCCCAATGCCGGTTTCGAGATCATCGATCGACAAGACCGGTAATGACCGTGCCGCTGACTCCGCCGATCCATCCGGACAGGCAGGCGTCGTCATACCGAACGAGGAGCCGCGGGGAATGTCGACAGAAGGTGGAGATCAGCATCGGGACGAGCAGGCCCTGATCGCCGCGCTCTGCCGCGGCGAGGAGGCGGCGTTTGGGACGCTCATCGAGCTGCATCACCCCTCCCTGATTCGTCTTGCCCGCGTCTGGGTTCGTGACCTGTCCGTGGCGGAAGAGGTAGCGCAGGAAACGTGGGTGGCTGTTCTGCAGGGAATCCATGCATTTGAAGGCCGCGCACCGCTTCGCTCGTGGATCTTCGGGATCCTCGCAAACAAGGCCAAACGTCGCGCCATGCGGGAAGGGCGATCACGGCCGTTCTCGGCATACGACGTGGCACCCAATCGTGGTGCTCCGGGCGGGCTCGACCCGGAGCACTTCTTCCCGCCCAGGCACGAAGCGGCCGGACACTGGACCTACCCGCTCGCGCACGAGGAGAGCAGTCCGGAACGCCACCTGCTCGCGCAGGAGGTGGGCGGGTTCATCCTGAAGAAGATCGACGAATTGCCGGACCCCTACCGGGGCGTTATCCTCTTGCGAGACCTGCACGGCTTCAGCGGAGAGGAGATAGGGTGCCATGCTCGGCATCAGTGCCGGCAACCAGCGGGTGATCCTGCACAGGGCGCGGACCAGGCTCCGGGCCGAGCTGACACCCTATCTGAAGGGCAGTGATCATGTCACGCGAGATGGCTAACGGCGAGGCCGTTGCCACGAGCGAACTGACGTGCCGGGAGTTCGTCGCGCTCGTCACCGACTACCTGGAGGATGCCTTGGATCCCGCGACGCGGGCGCGCTTTGATGAGCATCTGGTCGACTGCCCCGATTGCCCCGTGTATCTTCGACAGATGCGCGAGATCGTAGGCGCGGTCGGCCTCCTCCGCGAAGAAGACCTGTCGGCCGGGGTCCGGAGACGCTTCTGGCCCGCTTCCGCGCCTGGAAAGCCGGCATGTAGCGCGTGTCTTCCAGGGTCGGGCGAGGACGTGCCAGCCCCTGCGCGCAGCGACGGGACCTCGATCCCGACCGGCATCCGGGCCCGGGAACGGCGCAGGGAACGGGGTGGACCATCCGGAATCGCGCCGTGCCACGCCGTGCCGGAGCGGAGGTGCTCGTTGCACCCCGTTCCCTGACGCGACGTTCAGGAGCAGCACCAGCATGAGCATGAGCATGAGCACACCAGCGTCCCCGATCTCCGTCATCTTCGACACCGATATCGGCACCGATGTCGACGACTGCCTCGCCCTCGCCTTCCTGCTCGGCTCTCCCGAGATCCGCCTGGAAGCGATTACCACCGTCTACGGCGATGTCGCGCTGCGGGCCCGGATGTGCCGCAAGTTGCTCGAGCTCCGAGGCCGTGACGATGTTCCGGTCTACGAGGGCGTCCGGCAGCCGCTGATGAATCTGGAGCCGGTCTATTGGCCCGGGCACGAGGGCAAGGGGCTGCTTGACGCCGACGGTGACATCCCGGACGGCTCCGACGAGCACGCCGCTGCGCACGCTGCCGCACACGCGGTGGACGTCCTGATCGAGCGGGTGATGGCCGCACCAGGGGAGATCACCGTGCTCGCCGTCGGCCCGCTGACCAACATCGCCGCCGCGATCATCCGCGAGCCACGCTTCGCCCAATCCGTCGCCAGGCTGACGATCATGGGCGGGCACATCGCGACTCACGCGCGAACCGGCCCGCTGGCGGAGCACAATATCAAATGCGACCCCGAGGCCGCCCACGTCGTCTTCTCCTCCGGTGCGCCGATCGACCTCATTCCGCTCGATGTGACCCTCCGGGCGACGATCGATGCGGCGGGCGTCGAGCGCATCCGTGCGGGCGGCACCCCCTATTACGAGGCGGTCGCCGACCAGGTCGCGCTCTACCCGCCGTTTACCGAGCGGGGCGAGCGGACGTTCCTCCATGACCCGCTGGCCGCCGCCAGCCTGCTCCGGCCGGACCATCTTGTATGGCACGACCTGGCAGTCCGGGTCGAGCTCAGCGGTCACCTCACCCGCGGGATGACGATCGCGACCGCTCCCGGCGAGCAGCGCCCGGCGACGGCCCGGGTCGCGCTCGACCTCGACCGCGCCGCCTGCGAGGCTCTCGTGCTTGCCCGGATCGCGGGCGAAGGCGTGTGAGGAAACGCATCGATGCTGGACGAGCAGACCCGCACGGGCCCACCGGGAATCCGCGCTCGGGTCTGACGCCGCGCTCGGCCCTTCGTCCAACACCCCGGCGCCGGCACCGGAAGACCAGCCCTCACTCTCTCACCCTGGCGTTCGCCGTGACAGGCGACGCGGAGGCAGCGCCCAGGCCAGACCGGATGGAACAACGGGCGCACAGCTCACCTTAGCCTCATTCTCGACCGTCCCTGGGTCGCGAGCCATGAGCGGTGATCTGGCACAGAGAGCGAGCCGATCGTGGAGGACCGCTCAGTACCGCCAGTCCACCGAGGCGCCCGGTGTCAATGTCTCGGCTCGCTCCCCGACGGCGACGGTGACCGTCTCCGGCGCATCGACATCCGTGGCGATCCGGATCCTGTCCAGTGTCACGGTCACATCCAGCCAGCATTGCCGGTAACGCAGGCGCAAGGACAGCGATTCCAGCTCCGGCGGCAGCTCCGGATCGAAGCGGACCATATCGCCGCTCGCCTCGAACCCCGTGTAGCACCGCTCGATCAAATTCACCGTGCCGGCCATCGCGCCGAGATGAACTCCCTCCGCCGTCGAGCTTCCTCCCACGTTGCCGACATCGCTCAGGAGAGCCTGTCGCAGCTCCTGCCAGGAGTGGCGGCGATGCACCTTCGCCGCGATCTCCGCCTCCACGACCCGGCTCAGGGTCGATCCATGCGTGGAGCGTTCGCCGTAGAACTCGACGTTGCGGGGAATCGTGCCGTCATCGAACGGGTAGCCCAGGCGCTCGAACAGCGAGCGCAGATCCCCCGGCGAGAAGACGTAGAAGAGCATCGTCACATCGGGCTGCTTGGCCATCGTGTACCGGTTTGGCGTATCACCCTCCGCGTGCAGGATGTAATCGATGCGCTTGATGTCGCCGTAACGCTCCCGGTACGCATCCTGGTCCAGTTCCTCGAGGCGGTCATACCCTTCGAACTGAGCGAGAACCCCATTGTCGAGGAACACCACCCGCATCCGCCGCGAGATATCGTCCCAGCGCGCCAGCTCCGCATCGTCCAACCCGAGTGCTTCCCGGAGTTCCGCCCGCCGCCACGCCGGAAGGCGGTCGAGCGCCTCGCGAGCGCGACACAGCACCCAGACCGCCATCACGTTGGTGTAGGTGTTGTTGGACAGACCAGGCTCCTCGGCCCATGGATATCCGGTGTGGAACTCGTCCGGACCAATGACCCCGCGGATCTCGTAGCGCTCGTGCTCGTCGCTCCAGGTGGCGATGCTGGACCAAAAACGGGCGATCTCCAGCAGCATCTCGGCACCGTAGTCAGCGAGGAAGGCGTGATCCTCCGTTATCTCGACGTACTCCCAGACATTCAGGGCGATCGTCGAGCCGATGTGCCGCTGCAGATAGGTATGGTCCTCGATCCAGCGGCTGTTCCGGGGATTGAAGTAGACGGCCGGCGTCTCCTCCTCGCCATTGCTGCCGCTCCGCCAGGGGAACATCGCCCCGCGGTATCCCGCCTCCCGCGCCCGGGCTCGCGCTTCGTCGAGGCGTCGGTACCGGTAGAGC
>DASYVY010000579.1:0-1680 GCA_035936535.1 Thermomicrobiales bacterium
TCCCAATGGAAGGCGACCTTGTCCCCGATGCCCGCTTCGACGTGCCGGTCGACGCAGTTGTAGGCCACGTTGAGCTGGCCTCCGCGAACCAGGTCGCGAACGGCGGCTTCCAGTCCAGCACCGTGTCCCACCGCCTGTACCAGGCAAGCGACTCGGCCTGTTCGGCCCAGAATGCCTCCGGATCAGCACTGGCACGCTCGTACACGGAGGGGTCCGAGAGATTCGCCGCCTCGACGAACCCGGGAGGCGGCGGAAACGTTCGATCCTCGTCGTACAGCGCCTCGATCGTCGGCTGCGGCGCCGGGGCCGTGGTCTTTGCATCAGTCATGGGTAGTGCTCCCTTGCATGCCGTGTGCTGTGGCCGCGGTAAAGTCCTGGTCGGTTGGAGCGAGTATCGTACCTGCTCCCGCGCCACCGCGCGTGCCCTTGGGTCAACCGGCGCGCATGAGCCCCGTGCCGGAGCCGTGGCCATCCCGCATGCGGGAATATCTTCGTCACCATAAATCCCGCTTCATTGGGCCGCCATTTGCGTTCCGCATGATGACCGTCGGTGAATCGCGCATGAGTATACAAACACATCCCCAACCGCAACATAGGCCCGGGCATGCCGCATCTGATGAGCGTGGCGATGCCATAATGGGAGGAGCTATCGTTCGTCGCCGGCAGAAGCCCGGCATCCACAGGAATCCGGAATCCCTCGAATGACCAATGTGCACATGATCGTCGGCACCCTTGTCGTGCTTGGCTACGCCCTGTCAACCATCCTCAACGTCCGTCTCGCTTTCACCGGCAGGGATGTGTCCTGGCAGCGGCAGGTATCGTTTGGCTCGGCGACGCTCCTGCTGCTGCAATGGATGCTCGGGTTCTCGTTGCTCGGCGAGGGCCGCAACATCGCCGCGATCCACTTCGTGCTTGCCCTGACGGCGATTCTGCCGGTCGGAGTCGAGCATGGATACGCCAGTACCCGTGAACGGCCACGCCAGCGCGGAACCATCGCCTTTGTCGCCAACCTGGTCACGCTCGTCATCGTGTTGATCGTCTATATCATCGGCCAGTCCAACTAGCACGCCGTGACGGCGTGAGCAGAGCCGGCCTCGACCGAACCGGTGGGTTACGGCCGGATGCCGGAACGCACAAGACCACGCTCCGCTTGCTCGAACGCGGACACATGCCCCGGCATCGCTCCATCGACCACAGGCACCCTTGCACGCGATCGGACTCCTGTCATGTCCCCTCACCCTGGACGATCCTCCAACGCGCTCGCCCCGGATGTCGCCATCATCGGTGGTGGTGTCGCCGGTAGCGGGCTGGCCTCTGCCCTTCAGCAACTCGGCTTCCAGACCGCGCTGATCGAACGAGCCGCTGGATTCCGTGACCGGATCAGGGGTGAGACGATCCATCCGTGGGGCGCGAGCGAGATCCGGGCACTGGGGCTCGAAGCGGTGGCAGAACGTGATGCCGGTGCACTGAGGACCCCCCACTGGCAGACGTACCGCGACCGCATCGCACGGGACCCACACACCTGGGCGGCGCATGTTCCCGACCGGCCACATGGGCTGAGCGTGCGCCATCACCATCTGCAGGACGCCGTGTTCGCCGCCGCCGGGGCGGCCGGCGCCACGATCTTCCGGCCAGCCGAAGCAACTCTCGGCCGGGTTGGGCCGTCGCTGGAAATTACGG
>DASYVY010000580.1:0-9604 GCA_035936535.1 Thermomicrobiales bacterium
GCGCTGATCAATCTCGTGCCGGGAAGCCCGACCGATCAGTTTGAGTTCAACCCGAATCTCAAACCGGAGGATATCGCCAGGATCCAGGAGAATCTCGGACTCAACGACCCATGGTATCTCCGCTACTTCACGTGGCTCGGAAATGCGATCCAGGGCGATTTCGGAAACAGCTTCATCAATTATGCCGAAGTCACGTATCTGGTCAGCTCAGCGTTGCCTAACACCCTTCTGCTTAGCGGAGTCTCGCTGGTAATCGCGCTCGTGCTCTCCGTGCCGATCGGCGTGATGGCGGCTGTCAAGCGGAACTCCCTCTTCGATCGTGTTGTCACCGTGATAGCCACTGGCTTCAGCTCCCTGCCTTCGCTTTGGCTGGGGCTGATGCTGATCGTTCTCTTTGCTGTGAAGTTCCAGGAATGGGGGCTCCCATCCCTTCCAACTTCCGGCGTTCGCAATCTTCGCCTTGAGGACAACTTTCTCGACCGGCTGCGTCATCTTGTCCTCCCCGCTGCCGCATTGAGCCTGGTCAGCCTGGCTGGATGGATGCGATACATCCGCTCCCAGATGCTTGAGGTGATCCGCCAGGACTTCGTGCGGACGGCTCAGGCCAAGGGCCTGGTCAACCGGGTCGTGCTCCTGCGGCACGCGTTCCGCAACGCCTTGCTCCCGCTGGTGACTCTGGTAGGCCTGACGATCCCAGACCTCTTCGGTGGTGCATTGATTATCGAGAACGTTTTCGGCTATCCAGGCATTGGCCAGCTCACGGTCAGCTCGCTTTCGTCGAACGATTATTCGGTGGCCATGGCATGCGTGATGATGCTGGCGTTTCTCACGGTTGTCGGCAACCTGATTGCTGATGTGCTATATGGCGTGCTCGACCCTCGGGTTCGCTACGACTGACCTTCGACCGGTTCCCACGTTCCAGGTTCAGGATCCACAGGCAGAAAGGCGCGAACCATGGCTCGCAACACCAACATCGTCACCGCGAATCCTGTCGGCGGAACCGCAAAGCCCGCCGCCGATCCTAAAGGCAGGGGCAAGGGCAAGGCACTGGATCGCAATGTCCTCCAGTCTACGCCCGGCTATTACGCCAGGGCCTGGCGTCACCTGCGGCGTGACAAGGTCTCCATGGCGGCCCTGTTCATGACCATTCTCCTGTTGATCTTTTCGTTCGGGGCGCCCGTCATCGCGGCGATCACCGGCAACGACTACGCAACCGGCAATCTTAGGAATTTCCTCTCACCAGCGTTCCAGGACTGGAAGTACCCACTGGGCACCGACGCGAATGGGCGCGACATCCTGACTCGCCTTGCGTATGGCGGCCGGGTCTCGATGACGGTCGCGCTGCTCGCCATGGTCGTGGCTCTTTTTATCGGTGGCGCGCTTGGAGCCGCTGCCGGTTTCTATGGCGGTGTCATCGACGCGGTGATCATGCGATTCGTCGACGTCATCATCTCTATCCCAACGATCGCGCTGCTGCTCCTGATTTCCGTCTGGTGGCGACCGGGACCAGTCGGACTCGCCATTATCATCGCCCTGCTTGGCTGGACCGGGTTGTCCCGCCTGATCCGCGGCGAGGTGCTGTCGCTCAAGAACAGGGACTTCGTGGATGCCGCTCGCGTTCTTGGAGCCACTAACCGCAGCATCATCACTAAACATATCTTCCCCAACGTCATTTCGATCGTGATTGTTTGGGCATCGTTGGTCTTGCCAGGGCTGATCATCTACGAAGCGACCCTCAGCTATCTCGGTTTCGGCGTCAGGATTCCGATCCCATCCTGGGGCAACATGCTGGACGAGGCATACCAGTTCCTCGCCCTTCGCGCGACCTACGCCTTCTTCCCGGGATTCCTGATCTTCCTTACCGCGCTTTCGTTCAACCTCCTGGGCATCGGGCTGCGGGATGCGCTCGATCCCCGATTGAACAATTAGCTAGCAATCCCGAGGGAGGCCTTCGCGGTGACGCGAGAGGCCTCCTTCGTTGCGTCCGGACCAGTCAGGAGGGACAGGAACACGTGAAACGGTGCCAGCAATGCGGACACGAGAACCAGGATGAGGACGTGTTCTGCAGCAACTGCGGTACACGACTCAGCGAAGAGCCTCGGACCTTCACGGAGCGACCTGACATCGCCGCCCAATCCGGAGCTTCGGCGATGCCGGCGAGCCAGGGACCGCCGCTGGACGCCGCGGACGATGACTGGCGGATGACCAGCCTTGGACCGCCACCGCAGCGCAAGCGACGCCGCTGGCTCTGGGTTCTCATCGGTCTGCTGTTGCTGTGCGTGATCCTCTGCGTCGCTGCTGGCGTATTCCTGAGCACCGAAGGGGGTCAGGAATGGTTTGAAGGCATCGCGACCGAGGCCGCGGAACGAGCGACCGAGCAGGCCCGATAGTTTCGGCTCGACATCGCCTCTGGACACGGAAACGCCCCAAGCCATCACTGGCCCCGGGGCGTTCAGCTGCCAGTCCGTTGTCTGCGCTGCCATGCAATCGGTGCGCGCTCGTTAGGAATCTGTAGGGACGGTACTAGAATCGCCCGGAGGACGCTTCTCCGCTGATTGCAAACGTTCAGTTCGGGAGCCTGTCGTGGAAGGATCCGCCCATGAATGGCCGGAGAAGCTGCCTGCGTCGCTCCCCGAGCATCCGGAGTCCGTCCTAGCGGATAAAACCGTACAAACCGTACGGGCAGGAAACCGTACTATTTCCTGCCCGTCCCGCCAGCCTCACCGTTTCGGGGTTACTCCTGCGGGCGGCGCGGTCCGCGGTCGTCGAAACGCCGCTCGCTTGGAGGCCGTGGCCCCCGCTCCTCGAAACGCCGCTCGCCTTCGGAGCGTGGTCCTCGGTCGCCTCCAGGGCGCGGTCCGCGCGGTCGCTCCTGCTTCGGTTCGGGAAGCTCTCCGGTGATCGCCGCCCGCCGGGACAGGCTGACCTTTCCGTTGGGAGCGACCTCCGTGACCATGACCTCGATCTGGTCGTTGAGACTGACAACGTCCTCGACCTTGTCGACCCGGACTGCGGGATCGTCCGAGAGCTCGGTGACGTGGACGAGTCCATCCTTGCCGGGCGCCAATTCCACGAACGCGCCGTACGGCATGATGCTTACGACCTTGCCGGTGAATCGCTGACCGCGTTCCACCTTGAACTCCTGCGTCAGCGCAAGCACTCGCTGCTGCGCCGCCTGCGCTCCCCCTGGCTCGGTTGACGCGATCGAGACCTTGCCGCTGTCATCGACATCGATCTTGGACTTTGTTTCTTCCTGGATCGCGCGGATCATCTTGCCGCCCGGTCCGATCACCGCACCAATCTTGTCGGGGCTGATCATGACCGTGATCACCTGGGGCGCGAACGCCGACTTCTCGGTCCGCGGTTCCGCGATCGCCTCGTTCATCTTGCCAAGGATGTGCCTGCGACCGTCTCTTGCCTGCTCCAGTGCCTGGCGCATGATCTCGATCGTGATGCCCTTGACCTTGATGTCCATCTGGATCGCGGTGACGCCATCCTCGGTGCCGGCCACCTTGAAGTCCATGTCCCCGAGAGCGTCTTCCATCCCCTGGATGTCGCTGAGAACCGCAAACCTTCCGTTCTCGCCGCCCGTGACTAGACCCATCGCGATCCCGGCGACGTGACTTTTGAGATTGATCCCGGCGTCCATAAGCGCGAGCGACGAACCACAGACGCTGGCCATGGACGTCGATCCGTTCGAGCTCACGACTTCCGACACCAGGCGCATCGTGTAGTCGGAGAGATCTTCCTCGGGGATGACGACGAACAGCGCGCGCTCGGCGAGGGTGCCATGGCCGATGTCGCGCCTGCTTGCTCCCCGCAGGCGCCGAACCTCGCCAACACTGTACGGGGGGAAGTTGTAATGATGAATGTATCGCTTGCTTGTCGCGGGCGAGATGGAATCCAGCCGTTGCTCCTCCGATGTCGAGCCAAGGGTCACGGTCGTCAGCACCTGCGTCTGCCCGCGGGTGAAGATGGCTGAGCCGTGGGCGCGCGGCAGGTATCCGACTTCCGCCCAGATAGGCCGGATCTCGGTATTGGAGCGACCGTCCGGCCGAATGCCTTCCTCAAGGATGCCGTTTCGAACTTCGCTCTTCAGCACCGCCTCGTAGTAGTCCTTGACCTCGGAGGCACGGTAACGTGGCTCTTCCCCCACTTCGGCAGTCGCGAAGTGGGCGATTGCTGAAGCCTGGAGTTCGTCGGTTGCTTCAAGCCGGATCACCTTGTCGGGGTTGCGGACCGCGTTTCGCAGCCGGTCGCCGAGGAACGCTTCCAGTTCGGCGCGAAGCTGCTGATTCTCCTGCTTTGGAACGAATGGCCATTTCTCCTTGCCGGCTTGTGCCTGAAGCTGGCGCTGGAGATCGACGATCTTCGCGATGTTCTGGTGAGCGAGGTCGATTGCGGAGAGCATCTCGTCCTCCGAGACCTCCCGCGACTGGCCTTCGACCATCATGATCGCATCATCGGTTCCGGCCACGACCATGTCGAGCCGGCTTTCCTCCAGTTGCGCGAAGGTCGGGTTGACGACAAGCTCACCATCCACGAGGCCCATGCGGATGGCGCCAACCGGACCGTCCCAGGGAATCGGGGACAACGCGAGGGCAGCAGAAGCGCCGATCACCGACAGGATGTCGGGATCGTTTTCCTGATCTGCGGAAAGCACCGTCGTCATGATCTGCACTTCCGCCCGGTACCCCTTGGGAAACAAGGGCCGGATCGGACGGTCGGTCAGGCGGGCGGCCAGGATCGCGTTCTCCGTCGGACGTCCCTCGCGTTTGGGAAACCCGCCGGGGATCTTGCCGGCGGCGAACATTCGCTCTTCATAATCCACGGTCAGGGGAAAGAACGGCAGGTCCTCCCGTGCCTCACGATCGCCGACGACCGTGCTGAGCACCATCGAGTCGCCGTAGCGAACGACGACCGCACCCATGGCCTGCTCGGCGAGCCGGCCGGTTTCGAGGGTGAGTGTCCGGCCATTGATCTCGACCGACACCGAATGGATCTGTTGCTTGACGAGTTCGGGGATCATTCACGTCCTCCAGACGATTGCCACGTTGTGGGGTGATGGAATGTCACGGAGCAACTTCTCCGCGTTGGTGCTTCGATCTCCCGGAGGGTGGAGGGACTGGAGCAAGCCGGCGCCTGTGCTGAACGACCTCGGCTTGCTCCAATTCCCCGACCCTTCCTTGACGAAGCGTTCAGGTAACGAATCCTCCCCCCTTCTGCCGTCCGTTGAGCGGAACATCCGATCTAAAGGAAACGCCCAGGATCTGATGACCCTGGGCGCTCTCTGATGGGGCTAAACAGTGGTCCGATACAGTGACGCTGCACCCGTGATATCCAGCCAAAGGCTAGCGGCGCAGGCCGTGGCGGGCGATCGTCGCGCGGTAGCGCTCGATATCGTTCGCGCTGAGGTACGCAAGAAGGCGCCGCCGCCGTCCGACCAGTTTCAGCAGCCCGCGGCGGGAATGGTGGTCCTGACGGTGTGCCCGGAGATGGGATGTCAGTCCGTTGATCCGCTCGGTCAGCAAGGCAATCTGGACTTCTGGCGAACCCGTGTCCGATTCGTGCACGCGGTTGGACGTGATGATTTCTTCTTTTTGTGCTCGTTGCAACGCCATCCCGGCGGAGCCTCCTCATGCCTGTAACAGGCGTTTGCGATGCTTTCGTGGCGATCTTCAGGCGATCAACAGTCATGTGCGGCTCTGGCGCCGAATCCGCGAAAGTATAGCATGCGTGCCGGTCCACTCACCATCCGGAGCCTGCTTGCACCGCGCTGGTATCGCCCCTTTCCCGGCAGTACTATGCGGAGAGCGAAAGACTTGCCCGGTGTATGACGAGTTGGGTCACGAGGTGGTGTGGCATGCCCGTTCTGGGAATCATCGGTGGAAGCGGGCTCTATGACATGCCCGGGCTCGAGCGTGTGGAGGAAGCGCTGCCTGAGACCCCGTACGGGATGCCGAGTTCACCCATCATCTCCGGATACATCGGTGAAACGCACCTTGCCTTTCTCGCCCGCCACGGGCGTGGCCATGTATTCGCGCCGACTGATGTCCCATACCGCGCGAACATCGCCGCGCTGAGGAGCCTGGGTGTCCGCCAGGTGCTGAGCATCAGCGCTGTCGGCAGCCTGCAGGAGCCGCTCGCGCCGCGAAGCGCCGTGATCCCTGACCAGATCATCGATCGAACGACATCGAGACCGCGCACGTTTTTCGACGACGGGATCGTCGCGCACGTGGGTATGGCCGATCCCTTCTGTTCCACGCTGTCTGCTGCTGTCCAGGCCCATGCCGGGGCGTCCTCCGGCGGAGCCGTGCATGCCGGTGGCACCTACCTCTGCATCGAGGGGCCACAGTTCTCCACTCGTGCGGAATCCTATCTGTTCCGCTCCTGGGGCGCCGACATCATCGGCATGACGGCCATGCCGGAAGCGCGCCTCGCCCGGGAGGCGGGCATGTGTTACGCAATGCTCGCGATGGTCACCGACTATGACGTCTGGCACGAATCGGAAGCGGATGTCTCGGTCGAGGCAGTCCAGCGGGTGCTTAGGGACAACATCGACGTTGGACGAGCAGTCATCCAGCGGCTGGCAGACGCCGGCATCCCGGCCTGCGGCGCCGGATGCAGGGACGCGCTCGAACATGCAATCATCACCGATGAACGGACGTTTTCTGAGACGGCACGGAGCCGACTCGCGTTCCTGACCGACGCCTGACAAAGGACTCGCCTCATTGGCTGCGACCCTGCGACCGCGCTACCGACCGACGTTTCGCCTGACCGAATTCAACTTGCTGCTCCCGCCGGTGCTTCTCGCCGTGCTCGGCATGCTGATGATCTTCCTCGTGCCGACCGGGGCAGTCGAATGGTCCTGGGGAGATATCTGGGTCAGCTTGGCATTCGCGGGCATGGTCCTCGGCATCAGCGTCACGTTCGGCATTCGGGGCTTCCGTGGGGATCAGGTCGTCCTGCCGCTGACCGCGGCCCTGTCCGTTCTCGGGCTCTTGATGATCCAGCGGCTGCACCCGGACCTCGCCGCGATCGATGCCGGATACGCGCTGCTCGCCCAGCGACAACTTCTCTACCTTGCGGCGGGTCTTGCGGTCCTCTGGTTGATCGTCGTCCTGGCGGGTCCGCTCAGGGTGATGGAGTGGTTGCCAAGGTACAAGTACACCTGGCTGATCGTCAGCCTTGCGTTGCAGGCCGCCACGTTCTTCATCGGTTCCGGCGTTGGCGATGGCTCCAAGCTCTGGATCAATATCGGTCCGATCCAGATCCAGCCGTCCGAGATCGTCAAGATCACGCTCGTGATCTTCCTCGCCGGGTATCTCAACGACAAGCGGGACTTGCTCGGATCGAGCTGGAATTTGGGCCCGGTCGCCCTGCCGCCAATCCCCTATCTTCTGCCGATGGGGATCATGTGGGCGGCGTCGCTGATGACCCTCGTGGTCCTGAGCGACCTCGGCGCGGCTCTCCTGTTCTTCGGCATCTTTCTCACGATGCTCTACATCGCGAGCGGTCGAATGGTCTACGTGGTGGTCGGCCTCGCAACCTTTGCCGCGGCGTGCTTTGGTGTGTGGAAGAACTTCTCCCGCGTGGAGATCCGGGTCCAGAACTGGCTCAACCCCTGGATCGACCCGTTCGATCTCGGCTACCAGCAGGTGCAATCCGACTATGCCCTCTCGAGCGGAGGGCTGCTCGGCACCGGGTTCGCCCAGGGTCAGCCCTGGAACATCCCGGCGGTCCATACGGATTACATTCTCTCTGCCATCGGCGAGGAACTGGGCCTGCTCGGAACGCTGGCCGTGCTCACCCTGTTCTTCCTCCTGGCGATGCGCGGCTTCCTGATCGCCGTTCGCGCCCGGGATGGTTTCGTTCAGCTTATGGCGGCCGGGCTTTCGACCATCATCGCCGTGCAGACGGTAATCATCATTGGCGGAGTAACCCGGCTCATTCCCCTGACCGGCATCACCCTGCCGTTCATCTCGTACGGCGGCAGCTCACTTCTCAGCAATTTCGCGATCGTCGGACTCCTGATGCACTTGTCCAGCCTACCCCGCCGGATATAGGGTCAAGGTCATGAGGGCTTTTCGGTCCCCTTGCGCAGACGCTGCCGAACATCTCGGGTCCGGCACTGGAGTAACACCGTTGCGAACGTTCTTCTCGGCCCTCTGCGCCACCACTGCTTTCGCCATCATCGCCGTCGGTCTCCTCCTGCGGGGAGAGATCTCGGATGGCCGGTGGCTCGCGGTCCTCGCGGTCGCCTGGATTCTCCTGCTGGTCGCTTCCCGGGTGCCGTTCCCGGAAACCATGCCGACATTCAACCGTTCTCTTATCCGAACAGCCTTCGTGCTCGCGACCATGTTCTTCGTGATCAGCGCGCAACTCGTCCGCATCCAGGTCGTGCGTTCGGACGACACGTTTTACCGGACAGCCCAGGCTCCGAACGGCGAGATCATCGGTAATCCCAGGATCGGCAATGCGGACCTTGCGGTCGACCGCGGCGACATCGTTGACCGGAATGGCGAGATCATCGCGCGCTCCGACCGTGAGGGGACAGTCTACGTACGAAGCTATCCCGATCCCGCCACGGCCTATGTCGCCGGCTACTACTCGCCGCTCCTGTTCGGTTCCAGCGGGATCGAGGACGCCGCTAACGCCGAACTCACGGGACGCGAAGGCAATAACCCGATCACCCGCTGGATCAACACGTTGCTCAACCGCCCACAAGAGGGAATGACCGTTGGATTGACACTGGACGCGGAGCTGCAAGCCGCCGCTCAGGAGTTGCTGGGCGACAGCAACGGGGCCGTCGTCGTGATGGACGTGAGAACCGGTGCCGTGATGGTGATGGCCAGTTCTCCGACCTACGATTCCAACCGGCTGTTTACCGCATCGCCATCCGACAACGCCGCCGCCACCGACTACTGGGAGCAACTCGGCGACTCTCCTGAGGCGCCGCTCGTTCAGCGCGCCACGCTCGGCCGCTACATCCCCGGCTCGACGTTCAAGACCGTGACCGCCGCGATCGGGATCGAAGCCGGATACATCGCGGCGGACGACCTTTACGAGGACGACGGAGAGATCACGATCGACGGCCGCGTTCTCGTCGAGAACAACCGGCCGGATGACTCGCGCGACCAGTGGAGCGTTTCCGAAGGACTGGCCTGGTCGCTCAACGTGGTTTTTGCTCAGATGGGCCTTGAGATCGGAGCGACCGATTTCTGGGAATACTCCCGGGATTTCGGATTCGGAGCGCCAATCCCGTTCGACCTGCCCGTGGCCGAAAGCCAGATCGCAAGTTCCCGCGAGTTCTTGTCGGACAACAACGCTCTCGCCGACACCGCCTTCGGCCAGGGACAACTCCTGGCGTCACCACTCCACATGGCAATGATCACCGCCATGTTCGCCAACGATGGCCAGATGCCGCAGCCCTTCGTCATCGACACGGTCATCGATCAGGACGGCTTCGTGACGCGCCGGACGCAACCACGGATCTGGCGTCAGTCGGTATCGGCCCAAACCGCATCGGATGTCGAGACCATGATGGTTGGCGCGGTCACGGACGGATCCGTCAGCGCGGCCGCGGCCGAGGGGTACCGGATTG
>DASYVY010000581.1:0-2445 GCA_035936535.1 Thermomicrobiales bacterium
CGGCTTGGGCCGGACAACACGAAGATCGAGATGGAGTGGGACGATGCCTCCATCTCGCTCGTCGAGTTCGAGAACGGCGCCGTCGGCACGATCGAGGCGTCGCGCGTCGCCACGGGGCGGAGCAACTCGCTCCGGTGGGAGATCAACGGTTCACGGGGGAGTGTTGCGTTCGACCTCGAACGGCTCAACGAGCTGCAGGTCTACCTCGCCGACGCCTCGGTGCCGGAGGTGGTGGGTTTCCAGGATGTCCTCGTTACCCAGGCGAATCACCCATTCACGAGCGTCTGGTGGCCGCATGGGCACATCCTCGGCTGGGAGCACGCCCATATCAACGAATTGAACCATCTCCTCGAAGCGATCGTGCATGACCGGGACGTCGCTCCCTATGGCGCGACCTTCGAGGACGGGTACCGGGCGGCGGTGATCGCCGAGGCGATCGCGGACTCGGCATCGAGCGGCCGACGCGTCGACATAAGCTATGAGCCGTAGCCCTCGTCCCTCGTGACTATGGGAGGAACCGCATGCTTCTCGGAATCGACAGCTTCAGCCTGCGCTGGCAGGGATGGGATGCCTTCCAGCTCATGGAGTACGCCGCGACGCTGAAGCTGGAAAACGTCCACTTCTCCGAGCGCGGCAATCTTGAATCGCTTGGGCGACCGTATCTGGAATCCGTCCGGCGCCGGGCCGACGAGCTCGGTCTCCGGATCGAGATCGGCATGCGCTCCTTCGAGCGCCATTCGACGACCTTCGATCCCAGCCTCGGCACCGGCGAGGAGCAGCTCTCAGCGATGCTCCGCGCCGCCGCCGTACTCGGCTCTCCGATCGTGCGCTGTTTCCTCGGCATGCAGGCGGACAGGATGGGTAATGTCCCGTTCGATCAGCACATCGCCGAGGCCACGCGCACGCTGCGGGCAGCGGCTCCCGCCGCCGAGAAGCTCGGGATCACGATCGCGGTCGAGAACCATGGCGGCGTCGACCTGCTCGCCCGGGAGCTTCGCGACCTGATCGACGCGGTAGGCTCCGAGTTCGTTCGCGTCTGCCTGGACACCGGGAATCCGGCCTACGCCGCCGAGGATCCGGTGCTCGCGGCCGAGATCCTCGCGCCCTACATCGTGACCACGCATTTGCGCGACACCCGCATCTGGACCACGGACGAGGGAGCGATGGTGCAGTGGGCACCGGCCGGAGAGGGGAATGTCGACCTGCGCCGCATCGTGGAGATCGTCGAACGTCACGCGCCGGATAGCGCGCTCGATCTCGAGATCATCACCGGCGTCGCTCCGAAAGCGATCCCGTACCTCGATCCGGCATCGGACTTCTGGGCCATGTACCCGTCGATGTCCGCCCGGGACTTCGCGCAGTTCTTCGCGATCGCCCAACGCGGTACTCCGGAACCGCTCAATCAGCTCTGCCTTGAACCCGGCGTCTGGGCACCTCCGCCGGAGCAGCTTGACGCCTTCCGGGCGCAGCAGCGCGATCATTTCGAACGCAGCGTCACCTATTGCCGGGATGCCCTCGGTCTCGGATGATATGCGGTGCAATTTCGGCACTTGGCCCAAGGGTTACGTGTGGCCGGCACAAGACCGGCCACAACAGGTTCCCCCGCTTTCTAGGGGTCGATCGTGTATCAGCAGCTGCACCGGACCCTGTGCAGCGAAGCTGCACATCGGCCCAGGGATCACCTGGCATTACATGTCGCATCGGTTACAGGACATAAACCTATCCTCGTAGATGCGCTCGAATCAACCAAACACCATCGAAAGGACCTCACTCATGGACCAGTTTCGCGTCGGCATCATCGGTACCGGTCGCCCCTGGAAATCGGAAGGCGCGACCGGCTTCGGCATGTCTCACTGCCATGCCAAGGGATACAACGAGTCGCCGTATTCCCGGATCGTTGCCCTGTCCGACCTCGTTCGCGAGCATGCCGAGGCGTTTCAGGCAATCCAGGGTGGCGATGCCATCTACGAGGATTACCATGAGATGCTCGCCAAGGAGAACCTCGACATCGTCAGCATCTGCACCTGGCCGCATCTCCACGCCGAGATGGTGATCGCCGCCGCCGAGGCGGGGGTCCGCGCGATCCACTGCGAAAAGCCGATGGCGCCGACCTGGGCCGAGGCGAAGCGGATGGCCGAGGTCTGCGACGAGCGGGGCGTCCAGCTCACATTCAACCACCAGCGGCGCTTCTCGCCGGAGTTCGTCCAGGCCCGCGAACTGCTGCGATCGGGCGCGATCGGCGACCTAGTGCGGCTGGAAGGCGCCTGCGGCAACCTGTTCGACTGGGGCACCCACTGGTTCGACATGTTCTTCTTCTACAACGACGAGACGCCCGCCGACTGGGTGCTCGGGCAGGTCGAGCCGACCGGCGGCAACTCGGTCTTCGGCGTCCAGCTGGAAGGGCAGGCGATCAGCCAGATCGGCTTCCGCAACGGCATCCAGGGC
>DASYVY010000582.1:0-6798 GCA_035936535.1 Thermomicrobiales bacterium
GGATTGATCCAATACCGTCAATCATCCTATCACCACAAATGCTCACTGCTGCTACGCTGGCGTGGCAAGCGTTATGCTTAGAGAGGACTAATCAATTCAGGTAAGGAACTCCTGACGGTTTGATGTCTTTGTCGGCCCCGCTGCCGTACTAAAAACCGGGATCAACCACCCATGAAAATCCCGCTCTCCAACTCTACCCCGCCGAATGAGCTGACGGTCGTGGGCGAGAACAAGGACGACCCGTCGCAGCTCTTGATGATGGGGACAGACGGGAATTACTACGCCTACTCACTCCCTGACGAAGCCTGGAGAGTTGTGGAACCTGACGATCGTTGGGTGATTGAACCAGTATCAAGCTCAGAATTGTTTACCTTGCAATGAAAGCGCCCTTCCCCTCCAAACGCATGGTAGTGGTGTCACGACTCGGCCGAAGCCGCTCGGGGAAGGGTGGTGTGATGTCAAATTCCTCGACTGCTGAAGCGCTTTATGACTTCGAGGTCGTCGGCCACCATATGAGTGATCCCGATCGCCTGCTGGTGCTCGGGGACGATGACCGCCTCTACGCGCTCGACATCCAGAACGGCCAGACCGCCCCCACCGAGTTCTCGAGCCAGTGGCTCATCGACACCTGCACCATACCGCCAGAGCCTCATCATACTCCCCGCAGGTAGGCGACAACGACGAACGCCTTCTGCTGTTGCGGTGCCCTAGCCACCGTCAGCATCAGACTGTCCGCTCGGTCAGGTGAGAGGCCCAGGTTCTCGGGCTTGCGAAGCTCGTCCTTGCCGGTGATGCGGATCTTGCCGGTAGAGTCCATTACCTTGTACTTGAACGCGGTCAATTCCTCGGTCAGCTCCGCATCCGGGGAATCATGATCCCGTCCTGCTCGAAGAGGGTCCGCAGATGCCAGTAGAGTTCTGCCTCCTTATTGATGAAGCGGGCCGGCTCCTCGGCCGTTCCCCGACGTTGATGCCGCTCGCCCGATTACCAAATAACTCCTCCAGTCGCCTGGCTACACTATCGCCGATCCCCACCGCGTCCACATTGGCATGAATGGCTGCATCTGTGCGGAGATCGGTAGCAACCCGTCCAGCTGCGACCATGGAGTCTTCGTGGCTACTCACCCGCTGCCACGCCAGGTACCGGTCGATTCTCCAGAGCCGTACGGTGGAGTCGGAGCCAAACTCGGCCACGTCTACTCCCAAGACCTTTTCCTGTGCAGCACTCGGTGTCAGTCCCTTGGGCAGCTTGTCGGTGTCGTCCTGCCACCGGGCTTGTGCCCGCTCGATCCAGGCTAGCGGAATCAGCGCATCGGGGCCTGCAGTCGCGAACCGCGCCTCGATCCGGGAGACGTACATGGCTGGCTCGGGTCCGTACTTCTCATAGATCTTGGCCACCCAGACCAATGAGACCAGATAGGGATTCTTCACGCCACTGGCTGCCTCCAGCTTGGCTTTCCTAAGGCAATCTCTGATTCGATGATTCCCGCCTTGGTAAAGTTGGGCGTGCCGAAGGCGGAGATCAGAATAATGACGGTCCCTTCTCCACCCCGCTTGACCCGGGCGGCAAACTCGGAGGACGCCATCGAAGGTCTCCCAGTTCTCACGTGGCATGGAGGCGTGCCCTGGTGCACAATCTGGCGAACATCACGCGGCGCCTGCATGCGCTGGAGCCCGCGGCCTGGATGGCGAACCCCTGGGTCGCCGATGCGATGGCGGGCAGGTGGGCCGATGCCTACCATGCGCCTCCCCGGCTCTTTCGCGAGCTGGTCCGGAGCGTGCGGGGGAGGTGGCCGGCGGCGGATGCGGGCGCCGGCGACGTGCTCAATCGTGTCGAGAGCTTCATCTCGGCGCGAGTCGACGCGTTCGACGGGGATCGCGACGTGCTGGTTCACGCGGACCTCCATCTCGGGAACGTGCTCGTCGATGAGGGTCGCATCTCCGGCTTGATCGACTTCGAGGGGTTCCGGCTCGCCCCGGCAGACACCGAGCTGGACATGCTGCTGCGCTCGATCCGGTGGGCGCTGGCGTCCCCGGAAACCGGATCGATGGACTACGAAATGGTGCCGCGCTGCTTCGCCGAACACTATCCCGGCCTCTTCGCGCAGCCGCGCCTGATCGAGCGGCTCGAGGTGTACGAGGGCCTTTGGCACCTGGTCCAGCTGCATTGGCACCCGGCAGGCGGTTCCAGCGACCCGGTGGGCTGGCTGGAGCGGTTGGTTCGGTGCGAGTTCCGGGGCTCGGTGACCGGGCTGCTGGGATGATCCCTCGCCTCGATTCCCCTTGCGGAGAGTTCGCCCGCGCCTGATCACGTGCCAGTCCGCATCCCAGCTCAGCCCGGGAGTGCGCCCACGAACACGTCGAGCAGGATGAAGAACTCGAGCCGCCGCTCGTCCATGGGAGCGCCGTAAGCCTCCAGGAAGGGGCGGACCCACTTGCCGCCCATGTTCCTCGCCAGGCTTCGCGCCGCCAGCCCGAGATCGCGGTAGGGATCGGCAATCCCGGCGAGACCAAGGTCGATGTACCCGCTCACTTGACCACGGTGGAAGAGGATGTTCGGCAGCGAGGCGTCACCGTGGGTGAGGACCGTGCCCTCCTCTCCGGGCCGCAGGTCGTGCAGGGCCTGGAGCAGCTCGCGCGGCGAGCGCCCGGGGAGTTCGCCCGCCCAGAAGGCCGGCGGCGGCTAGCCCGCCGAGACCGGCCATTGCGTGGCGCCGGCTGAAACGGGCGGACCCTGGGTGATTGGAGACCGCCGGTGTGGGACGGCAGAGGCGGTAACGGGCGGGTTGAGGGCGATTCATGGAAAGCTCCGGTGTGAGACGGCTGCGGGACGGTGGCGTCAGGTCGGGACATTCCCGGCTTCGACGCCTGACCTGATGCTAAGGCCCTCATCTGAGAAAGGTCTGAAAGATGGCTGAAAGGCAACTGAGTGGCTGACCCCGGACCATTCAGACACTTCGACGAGACACACCCGCAAGCTGTCTTGCATTCGGGAGCGCCCCTTAGGGAAGCTCTCGTGCTCGAAGTGCTTGTCGAAAGCGAATGCGCCGGTGATTCCACTTCGCGCATCACCACGGAGGAAACGCAGTCAGTAAGGGAGTAGCGCTCGTCCGGACGCTTCCCGAGGAGGGCCAGACCAGACCCGAGCACATCTGTCGTGACGTGAATCGTCGCTACGGTCGGGCTGGCCATGTTGACCCCTACGCGACACGTGCCCTTTCGTATGGGCGACCACATACCGAATGGCGCGTGGCTCCATGTCTTGCCCGCCCGCATCGCCCGGCTGGCGAACGTAGGATGCTGTCGTTTAGGGAAGGCATTCGCCCAAGCTCTGGCCGGTGCAGTTGGCCCAACTTCGCAATCATGACCACTGAGCGGGGACCGGTGCAGCTGCATCGCCAGATGCGATACACGATCTTGTCTCCTACTAAAGAGGGGTCATCGCTCGCTGGCGGAGCGGCCGCGACGACCTCATCTTGTACGAGTTCGCTCCAGGTGCACCCCTGTGGGGACCCTGGGGCGGACTCCATGTCCGCCCGTACACCCCGGTTCACGGCGGCATCCGGTTACAGGTGCGAGAGGATGGCGTCGCCGACCTCGCGGGTGGTCGCGGTGCCGCCGAGATCGGGGGTGAGAAGCCCGGAGGCGGTGGTCGCCCGGATCGCGTCCATGACGGATGCGGCTTCCTCCGGCAGGTCGAGATGCTCCAGCATCAGCGCGACCGTCCAGATTGCGGCGATCGGGTTGGCGATGCCCTGGCCGGCGATGTCCGGGGCCGAGCCATGGACGGGCTCGAACATGCTTGGCTTGCGCCGTTCCGGACCGATGTTGGCGCTGGCCGCGATCCCCATGCTGCCGGCGAGGGCGCTGCCCAGGTCGGACAGGATGTCGCCGAAAAGGTTGGAGGCGACTACCACATCGAGCGTCTCCGGACGGAGGACGAACCGGGCGGCCATCGCGTCAACCAGCCACTGCTCCGTCTCCACCTCCGGATAGTCCCCCGCCACGCGGGCGAAGACATCGTCCCAGAGCGTCATCCCGTATTGCTGGGCGTTGCTCTTGGTCACGCTCGTCACCTTCCGGCGCTCCCTGCCCGTGCCGCTGGCGCGGGTCCGGGCGAGGTCGAAGGCGTAGCGGACGATCCGCTCGCACCCCTGCTCGGTGAAGAGCGCGCCCTGCACGGCGACCTCGTGGCCGGAACCGCGCCCGGCGAAGTTGCGGCCGCCAACGCCGGCGTATTCCCCTTCCGAGTTCTCGCGGACGACCACCCAGTCCATGGTTTCTGGTGTCGCATTCCTGAGCGGGCTGGTGATGCCGGGCAGCAGTTGCACGGGGCGGATGCAGGCGTACTGGTCGAACCCCTGGCAGATCGCCAGCCGGAGGCCCCAGAGGCTGACGTGATCCGGGACGCCAGGCCAGCCAACGGCACCGAAATAGATGGCCTCGAAGCCGGCGAGGCGCTGGAGCCCGTCCTCATCCATCATGCGGCCGGTCCGGAGGTAGTGCTCGCAACCCCAGGGAAATGACTCGAATGCGAAGGCGAGCCGGCCATCGGAGCGTGCCGCCAGCCGGTCGAGGACGCGCAGTCCCTCCGGGACGACTTCCTGGCCGATGCCATCGCCAGGAATCACGGCGATACGACAGGTTCTCGTGGACAGGCTGGACATGGCAGATGACCTTTCCAGTGGGCAGGGTAGGCAGGGCGGGCAGGGTAGGGCGAGGCAAGGGAACAGGCGCAACCGGGAGTGACGGTGCCCATTGTCGACCCAGCACCGGCAGCGCGCCAGAAGCGTGCGGGCGGGGGCCGGCATTCCGTCACGGGAATCCAGGCGACGATGGGCGGATGGCCGCTTACGCTTTCTGGCTCAACACCCCGGGCTGACCGATCTCCGTAGTGATCGCGGCCAGGGATATCGACGTGTCGTCACGTTCGGCATCTCTGGCGCTGATCGGCGGCATGGTCCGTACCGGAGACCTGTTGCACGGTGTTGCAGAGCCGTTGGCACAAAGCCTGCGGCACATAAAACGTACGCAGTGGACGACTATCTATGGTCGAATGCACTGTGGAAACGATTTGACTGATATCTATGTGCGGCGATGGTGCGGATGCGGCGGCATCGCCCGAGCAGGAGAAAGTATTGTGAGTGATACCCGAAAGCGAACCCTTGTCAAGCTTGGTGATACGACGCAAACGGTCGCGGACCCCGCGGAGGATATCCGTGGTCGTGATGTCATCGACCGGGATGGGGAAGACATCGGCAAGGTCGATGCCCTGATGATCGACGAGGACGAGGGCAAGGTCCGCTTCCTCCAGGTCAAGGGCGGCGGCTTCCTCGGGATCGGCGACGAAACCGTGCTGATCCCGGTCGATGCGATCACGCGCATCGAAGGGGACCGAGTGTATGTCGATCAGACCCGGGAGCGTGTCGCCGGCGGCCCGAGGTACGACCCGGACCTCGCCGAACAGCCGACCTACTGGGAGAGTGCGTCCGCTTACTACGGGTACGGGGCGTACTGGGGCCCAGGATATGCCTACCCGGCGTATCCGCTCTACGGTGCCGGAGCCATGGGAATGCCTGTGGATGAGGAGCCCCGGGTTCGATCGGACACACCGTCATCCCGCCGAACCCGGTAATCATTCGAGGTGTCCCAGCGACATGTCCCGATACATGTGGTAATAAAAGGAAGGTCCCATGACGAGCAGTGATCCACTCTCGACGGCCAGTGGTGATGCCCCAATTGCCCAGGTCCGGGAAGGCATGCGCGTGATCGACAGTGCCGGTCAGGAGATCGGCAACGTGTCGCTCGTCCGGATAGGCGATCCCGAGGCGGTCACGCTGGAGGGTGAGGCATCCGGGGATCAAGGGATCCTCGGTAGCGTCGCCAATGCGTTCGGGTTCTGGGAGGAGCCCGATCTTCCGCCAACGCTCCAGGCGCGCCTGATGCGATTCGGCTTCATCAAGATCGATGGCGAGGGCTTGTTCAGCAAGGACCGCTACGTACGATCGGACAAGATCGCCGGAGTCTCGGGAGATACCGTCCGCCTCACCGTTTCCAAGGATCGGGTTGCCGAAGAAGCCTAGGGGCAACCGCACAGCCGCTTCGCCCGGGGAGGCGAGGTCGCCGGATGGTGAAATAGCGGGCGGACCTGGTGTCAACCCCACGGAACGTGAACGGCCGGGCAATCCTTTTGGGGGATCGCTCGGCCGTTCATTGTTGAGGGCCGGCTCCCTCCTACTCGGTTCTGCCGCCGGCGGCGATGGCCAGTTCCTGCTCGCGGATCTGCGCCTCTTCCTCCAGCCGCGCCAGCTCCGCATCCCCCGTGAACTGGCCCTTGTGGAGCCGGGCATAGAAGCCCTCCTGGGCGAGCAGTTCCTCGTGATTGCCGCGCTCGATGATCTCGCCGTGATTGACGACGAGAATCTGGTCGGCCGAGCGAATCGTGCTCAGGCGATGCGCGATCACGAAGCTGGTCCTGCCCTCCATCAGGCGCAGCAGCGCCTCCTGGATGTGCTTCTCGGTGCGGGTATCGACGCTGCTCGTCGCCTCGTCGAGGATCAGGATCGTGGGGTCGGAGATCGCGGCCCGGGCGATCGCGATGAGCTGGCGCTGCCCCTGGCTGAAGTTGGCGCCGCGCTCGCTAAGCTCCGTGTCATAGCCGTCGGGGAGCCGCCGGATGAACTGGTCGGCGTTGGCCAGCCTGGCCGCCGCAACGATCTCCTCGTCCGTGGCGTCGAGGCGCCCGTAGCGGATGTTGTCCCGGACCGTCCCCGCGAACAGGAACGTATCCTGCAGCACG
>DASYVY010000583.1:0-6739 GCA_035936535.1 Thermomicrobiales bacterium
GGATTGTCTCGTGATTTGCCCTGAAGATGTACCTCCATCATGGGTGAAATCGTGCATCCTGCCTGAGGCTCGTCCGGTGCAATGGTCGCGTAACTGCATCATGCTCCGACTCCATGGGATTTGCCCAATCATCACCCTGGACCCATCGAATTACCCAGGATGACGGGAGCGTGGCTGCAACCTGCCGCCGCGGAGGCAGATCCATCACCGGTGGGATCGTGTGGCGCCGGACACGATACGCTTGTCAGACGACCGAGCACAGCAGGCGCTCATCATCAGATGCCAGAAGACCAACCCACGGGACCCCGGAGAGCCATCATGTCGATTCAACACCCACAGCGTCAGGAAGCCGGCACTCCCGGTTCCAGCGACAACGAGCACCCGGATCTCCTGCGGCGACATCGGGAGAGCATGTTTCCCTCCGTAGCGCTCTTCTACGACGAGCCGATCGAGCTGCGGCGTGGCGAGGGCCAGCTGGTGTTCGATGCCGAGCGGCGGCAGTATCTCGACTTCTTCGGCGGCATCGCGACCGTCTCCAGCGGGCACGCGATCCCGGAGATCAATGCGCCGGTCAAGGAACAGCTCGACCGGATTGCCCACAGCTCGACGCTCTTCCTGATCCGCTCGCAGATCGAGCTGGCGGAACGGATCCGGAAGATGACGCCGGACCGGCTCGACAAGGTGCTGTTCGTCAACAGCGGCACCGAGGCCAACGAGGCCGCGTTCCTGATCACAACCCTCCACCGGGGTTCCAACGAGCTGATCGCCCTCCGGCATTCCTACCACGGCCGCTCGTTCGCGACGATCAACGCCAGCGGGCAGACACCGTGGCGCTCCTCCAACCTCTCCCCGCTCCAGGTCCACTACGCCCAGAACCCGTATTGCTACCGGTGCCCTTGGGGACTCGAATACCCCAGCTGCGCCGTTCGCTGCGCCGACGACATCGAGCAGATCATCCAGGGCCAGACGAGTGGCGCTCCGGCCGCCTTTATCGCCGAGCCGATCCAGGGCGTCGGCGGCTTCATCACGCCGCCGCCCGAGTACTTCCAGCGGGTCAAGGAGATTCTCGACCGCTATGGGATCCCGTTCATCGCCGACGAGGTGCAGACCGGCTGGGGGCGGACCGGCGTCCAGGACTTCGGATTCCAGGCGTATGGAGTGGAGCCAGATGTGGTCGTGTTCGCCAAGGGGCTTGCCAACGGGCTTCCGATCGGCGGCCTGATCGCGACCGACGAGCTGGCGTCGTCGATCCGCTCGTTGAGCCTGTCCACGTTCGGCGGCAACCCGATCTCGACGACCGCCGCCCTCGCCAACCTCAACTACATCATGACCAGGAACCTGCGGGAGAACGCGCTGGACGTCGGAGCCTATCTCAAGGAGCGGCTGTTCGACCTTCAGGACCGGCATCCGGCGATTGGTGATGTGCGGGGGATGGGCCTGATGGTCGGGGTCGAACTGGTCCGCGACCGCCAGACCAAGGAACCGGCCCCGGAGATCGTCAAGGCGGTCCAGGAATCGGCGAAGCGTCGGGGCCTGATCATCGGCAGGGGCGGGCTGCATGCCAATACGATCCGGCTCTGTCCGCCACTGATCGTGACGCGGGCCGACGTCGATGCCGCGATCGGGATGCTGGACATGGCGTTCGCCGATGCCGGCAGCGGGACACCGTCCGCCTGAGGCCTTCCGGGCGATCCGGGAAGGTTCTTTACGCCCAGGCCTTGCAAGATGCACGTATTGTACGTACACTTGTCTGGAACGTGGGCGCGTTTCCCGGTATAGTGCAGGTGGAGCGACCCGTTCACCACCACATGACAACTATCGAAGGGGCCCGAAGCCGCTGAAGGCGGCCGAGGGAGGGGAAGGCTGAAATGGGGCGGCGCTGATCGCATCAGCGCCGCCCCATTTCGGCGCTTCACGCCCACTCACGATCCGCCAGTGGCCCGGGACAGGCTCGAACCCGCGCACGTACCGGCATCGGCTGCGGGGATCCGGTTGTGGCCCGGACGCTTCCCAACCCGTGAACACCACTTGGTGCAGACAATGGCTTGCCCACGATTGTCCGTGACCGGTCGCCGGGAGCGGCACTAAGGGGTCGTGTCGCCTGTGTCATGGCGTTGGATGAGGGTCGCGGCCTGCCATTCCGTTCGTTGGGCGGCAAGCGCCAGCGCGGACTCACCCCCGGTGCAGCCGATCAGCCACTTGATCTCGCAATCCGCCTTGGACACATCGACGGTCACGATCGCCCCCGTCACGACAGCCTCGGCCAGCGACCCCCGCCAGCAGTCAACGCCACCCCCATCGATGGCGGTCGTCCCGTCGAGATACCCGTAGTCCAGCGGATAGACATTTGCCGGGTACCGCGGATGCCGGCTGCCACGCGGCCGGTCGATCACGATCGGATGCTCCCGGACGAGCTGGTCGGCGAGTTGCCAGAACCTGGCCTCCCCGTCGGCGGCGGTGCCCATCAGGTGTCCCCATCGCCCCGCGGATAGTGGTAGATCGTGACCTCGTCGTCTTCGTACACCACCGCAAGCTTGCCATCCGCCACGGCCTGCTCGAACTTTGCCAGACCCGTCGCGCTGTACATCGCTCGCTCGTAGGGGCCGACATAGATCAGTTCGACACCGTACTCCTGGAGCAGGGGCTCGATGAGCGAGAAATCGGCCGCCCGGTGGTAGATCTGGTTGACGCCGACAAGGCGGCTCTCGATCAACCTGTCCATGCCCGGGCGCTGGTCCTGCTGGGTCGAGGTCCAGCCGAGCACGGTCGGAAAGCCCGTCGTCGCGCTGATCCGGCCACCGGGTGGTCCTCCGGTCGTGGTTCCCTCGAGGATGATCGGCAAGCCGTCAATGTTCTCCCGCAGCCAGGCGATTGCGGCGGCGTCCTCCCGCAGTGCCTCATACCGGTCCAGTGATGCCGTGCCAGTTCCCTCTGCCGCCGTCCGTGCCGGGAACGCGAGCGCGGGAAGCGTCGCGGCCGCCAGCACCAGCACGGTCACCAGGGCCAGCGACCCCCAGGCGATTGCCCGTGGCGCATGTCGTCGGGGGGCGGACCGCCGTGCGGTCGCGGCATCGAGCAGCAGGAGGAGCGCCGGAACCGAGGCAAGCGCCAGGAGCATCCAGGTTATGGCGAGGAATCGCGTTCCGATGTCCTGGTCACCAACAACCCGCTCGAGGCGGAATCGTTCGCCCACGACGCTCAGCGCCAGCGCAAGCGTGACTATCCCGAGGACGATCAGGTGCGCGCTCGCGTGCTGATGGAACCAGAGGACGATACCGGCGATGCCCATCAGCACCAGAAGGAACAGCGACAGCAGCTCCAGCCGGGCCGCCAGCACCAGGCAGGCGGTGAGCAGGAGCGCCGCGATGGTCGGCATGACGAGTCCAAGCGGTCTTTGCGCTCCCAGCTCGCGAGCCACCCTCCAGATCTGGACCAGCAAGTACCCGCCGATAATCGCCAGGAAGACACCGAAGTGCCACAGGTATTCCGGGACATCGAGCATCTGCTCGACCGGCACGCGGCGTCGTGGCAGGGCGCCGTAGTGGGCGAAAAACGGCAGCACCGCGACGCCGCCGATGGCGATGACCATGACGACGAGCAGGGCGACATCGCGCAGCATGGCCCACGAGATCAGCCATCCCGCCCTCGCGCCGGATGCGAGAAACGTGAGACCGGCGATCAGCGCCAGTACCGGGATCGCCGTGAGCCAGTCCGCTCCCAGCAGGAACCCGAAGACGAGTCCGCTGACGATCGCGAAGCGGACCGCTGAGCGCCAGCCGCAGATGGAGGTGAAAACAGCCCGGCCCGCCGCGGGGTTCGAGTGTCCGATGACGCCGGCATAGCCGGTGATGATCGCGACCATGGCGAGGACCACCGGCATCGTCTGGAGCAGGGGAGTCAGATCGCCGCTGAACACGTCCAGCAGCGGCACGGCAAGAACGCGCTCGCCGCTGACTTGTGACGCGGCGGACCAGGCCTCGTCCGGGAGGTCGGGACGGGCGCTCAGTGCGTGCCAGAGCCCACCGATGAGTGCCGCGAAGCCCCCGTCCGCGGAACCGGTCCAGGAGCCGCTGTCGATTCGATGCGCGAATGTTGCCGGACCGAGCAGCAGGAGCACTGGCGAGACGAGCGCAGCCAGCATCACCCGGCGGCCGGACCGCCCCTGACCCGATCGGCGGAAGATCGTGAGGAGGGTCGCGCCGGCGATCCAGGCGTTAATCGCGGTCAGCGAGAACAGCGTGACGATGGAGAGGGAGAATGCGACCTCGGGAACGATGCCGGACAGCCGGGTGAGGACCGCCCATGGCACCAGCCCGAGGTACATGTCATGGATCGTGCCGCCCGCAAGCCATGGATCGTATGGCGGAAATGAAGGTGTCCGCACGGTCGCATTGAACGCCGCGAACTGTTCCAGGCCGGGACCGGTGCCATCGAGTTGCAGGGGCGATGCAAGACGTGGCCGGAGCAGTTCCCCGAGCGCCAGCAGGAGGATCAGCATGATCTCGGCGGCGATGATCCAGGCGCGGCGGGCGCGGAGGTCCATCAGGAGGGTTGGCAGATGGTTGCGTAGCCCAACCGCCGCGATCGCGAGCAGGATGATCCAGCCGGTGATGATCGCGGCCGGGCCGAACGTCATCACCTCGAGGCTGTCGAGCAGCCAGGCAATTCCGGCGACTCCGACGAGGCCGAGCGTCTTCGTGAGGGTATAGCCCCGGTCCGGAAGCCATGGCAACATCCGCCAGAGCAACGGTATCGCGGGCAGGCTCATCACCTGCAACGCGAGGTACCAGGCCGGCGCCGGCCACCGGTTGGCGATACTCCGGGGGTCGAACAGTTCCCACCACGTCCCCGAATCCCGCAGCTGGTCCCGCTCCGCCTCATCCAGCATCATCCGGTCCGGTTGGGTCTGGACCGGCAGGAGCGGGAGGCCGCCGTCACCAAGGGCCTCGTTGAGAAGGGTCCAGGCGGCATCGTCGGACCAGCGCTCGGCCTTCTCGAAGATGAACACTTCCGGATGGTCGTAGACGGTCAGCGACTCCTCGGCATCGCTGTCATCGATCGTGATCCCGAACAGCTCCGGCGACGACCGGAAATGGGCCGCCAGGTCGAAGCCCAGCTCTCCCGAGAACAGCGCGTCGTAGTAGGCGGTCGTCATCGGGTAGCGCCAGGGCATTCGCGGGATCGAATCGAACAGGCGGTTCGAGCTGATGACGATGTAATCGGTCCGCTGCAACTGACCGATCAGCGCGCTCAGCTTCTCGGGCGAGTCGGTCCGGTAGAGATCGAGCGCGAACGATGGGTACTGGCTGGCGTCCTCGCCAGGAAGCCAGACCGGCAGGCCGAAATCCCAGTACTCGGTCGCGATCGTGCTTCCGGCCGGGATCTGGTCGAAGATCCATTCCGAGGCGACGGTCCGGCTGTGCTCCCGCGTGTACACGGTCGTGAAGGCGATGCCCCAGAAGACGGTGCCGGCGACGGCGATCAAGGGCAGCACATATCCCGGATGGCACCACGTTGGAAGGCCGAGGTACCGGCCCCCGGGAAGCGTGAGTCGCCCCCGGTCGCGCGCCCAGCGAAACAATCCGACCAGCACCGCCGCGCCAAGCAGCACCAACAATGGGTAGGCCGGCAACAGGTACCGCTGCGCCTTGGCGAGCCCGCTTCCGTAGAAGACGATGTGGAAGAGGATCCAGCCAACGATCCCGAGCAACCACCATGAGGGCCAGGACCGGGATGCCGTGATCCGGAACAGGAGGATCGCGAGACCGGCGAGGGCCGCGACGCCGAGGCCCGGTCCCATGCCCCAGCGAACCAGGTGTTCCAGCACGAAGACGACCGGTGTTCGTTCCGCCCACTGGATGCTCGGCGGCAGGTCGATGATGCCTTCCTGCGCGCTCCGCCAGAACGCGAGGTCGGCTTGCCACTGCGGATTCAGCCGGAACGACCACGCCGAAGGCCCGGCGAACGCGTAGGGTTGCGCAATCCGGAAGGTCCAGATTGCGACGAACCCGGCGAGGATGGAGGCGAACAGGACGGGAAATGGCGAGGGACGAGCGGTATCTCCGAACAGCCGCGTCCAGGACGGAAGGATCGCCCGCCAGCCCGAAAGCCGGATCGTTTCCAGAACGGGGAGCGCCAGGAACCCGAAGGTTAGGAGGAGGTTGGGTTTGCTCGCCGCCGCCAGTCCCGCCGCCACTCCGGCAAGCGCGAACAGGGCGAACGAGCGCCGATGCCAGCCGGCGACGACACAGCCGAAGGTCGCCGTCGCGAAGAAGGCGCCCATCGCATCGCTCGTGAAGAAGTGCGCCGCCTGGATGTTGAGCGCGGTGAACGAGAGCAGGAACGCCGCGAGCAGGGCGACCGCCCGGCCGAACAGGTGGCGTCCGATCCAGTACGTGACCAGCACCGATCCGACATCGACCGGGGCCGACAGCCAGCGCCCCGGCAGATGGGCGTTTCCGAACTCCGTGTACCCGGTCAGCGACGCCAGCAACTTGGCGGCGAACAGGGGAAAGGTGCCGTAGACATAACTATCAAAGCGCGTGTTGTACGGATTGAGTGGGGAGGTTGCGGTGTCGAAATAGGTGCCGATGCCGTCCGGACCCCGGATATCCGTCAGGACCATCGTCATGAAGAGCTCATCGGGGTGGTAGTAGTGGTTGCTGCCCCAATCGATACCGGCCAACCGAAGGACAGCGGCGACGACCAGGATGCCGGCGAGGGCGAGCCATTCCCACCA
>DASYVY010000584.1:0-2037 GCA_035936535.1 Thermomicrobiales bacterium
TCCGTAGACTTCCTGCAGTCCCAGCAGCCCATCTTCACGGGCAAGGAACTCTTGCGTCCCGCCGAGGACGAGGTCCTGATCATGCTCGAGCAGGTCGGAGATCGTCACGACGCCCAGCTCTGCCGCCTGGTCACCGCGCAGGGCAAGGGCATAGGTGTTGTTGAATCCCCATGGCTGCAGCCATTGAAGGCCGAACTGCGACTGATATTCGGAGGCGACGATCTCGTAGACCGGATCGACTCCCGCTGCTTCGGGCGTGGCGGCACCGGCGGCCGGGGATGCCTGGGGGGTGGCTGACGACGGGGGCAGTTCTAGGCCCAGGATGTTGATCAGGCCGGTCCCGGTGTACTCGACATAGATGTCAATGTCGCCACTGACGAGCGCCTCGTGCACGACCACGGTGCCACCGAGGTTGAGCTGACGCTCGACCGGGTATCCCGCATCCTCCAGCAGGAGCGCCACCATCTCGGCGAGGATGATCTGCTCGGTGAAGTCCTTGGACCCGACCGTCACTGTCGGCAGGTCTTGGCGCGCTGCCGAGACACCGGCGAATGACGAAAGTACCAGCCCGAGGGCCGCGAACAGGGGCAGCAACGTCCGGTTGAGTGTTCTCACGGGGAATACTCCTTTGGTCATCATTCCTACGGCAGCCGCAATTGGCCCACCGTGTCGATCCGCTTCCGCCGGTCACCTCCCTTCCGTGCTCCGGCCTGCGTTAGCTCACTGTGAGGCCAGCCGGGACGATCGCCCGGCGCAACCAGCGGAGCCCTATCTCCGTGCCCATCGCCAGGACGGCCACTGGCACCGCGCCCGCAAGCAGGATCGGTGGATTCACCAGTGCCAGCCCCTGCAGGATCCAGTCACCGAACCCCCCTCCGCCGATGTAGGCGGCCAGGGTGGCGAGACCGATGTTCTGGACGGTGGCGGTCTGGATCCCAGCGAACATGACAGGAGTGGCAAGCGGAATCTCGACGAGCCACAACAGTTGACGGTCGCTCGTTCCCATGCCGCGTGCCGCATCGACGATTGCGCGATCGATACCGCGGATACCGATGAACGTGTTGAGGAAGATCGGCAGGAGGGCCTTGATCGTCAAGGCGAACAGCGCGGGCCGGAAGCCGATCCCGAGCAGCGGCAACGTCAGGCCAAGGACGGCGAGACTCGGCACCGTCTGCCCGATATTGGCGAACCAGGTCATCGGCCGCTCGAGCCAGGTGACACGGGTGGTCAGCACGGCCAGAGGAATGGCGATCAGGATCGCGATCAGCACCGAGAACCCGACCAGTTGGAGGTGCTGGACCAGAAGCTCGCGGAACCGCTCGGGATGGTCCCGGATGTAGGCGATGAAGTCCAGCGGTTCGCCACGACGCATTTCCTTATCCCCTCTCCGCGCGGATGTCCCGCCGCAGGGATTCCCCGAGCCGCTTCAAACCCCAGTCCGCCGTCAGGGCAAGCACGGTTGCCATGATTGCACCGGCGAGCACTGGCTCCGCGTTCACTGTCCGCAGCCCATCGAAGATGAGCCTGCCGAGGCCACCGGCGCCGATCACGGCGGCGATCACGGCAATCCCCACCGCCGCCACGGTCGCGACCCGGATCCCGGCGAAGATCACGGGGACAGCCAGCGGCAGCTCCACGAGGAACAGGCGTTGGCGTCCGGTCATGCCCATGCCGCGCGAGGCATCGAGCGTCGCCCGCGGAACCTCATCGATCCCGGCGACGGTATTGCGGATGATCGCCAGCAGCGAATACAGGCAGAGCGCGATCGTCGCGGTCGAGGTTCCGAGACCGGTGTAGGGAATCATGATCGCGAACAGGGCGAGGCTCGGCACGGTATAGAGGATGCCGCTGAGGTTCAGGATGGGGCCTTCCAGCCACCGGACCCGGGTGCAGAGAATCCCCAGCGGAACGCCGATCAGGGTTGCGGCGAGCACGCTGATGCCGACGAGCTGGATGTGCTCGATCGTCAACGCGAGCACGCGCTCGCGTTGTTCAATCAGGTACCACATGCGCGACCTTTCCATCGGGCGTCGTCCC
>DASYVY010000585.1:0-6466 GCA_035936535.1 Thermomicrobiales bacterium
CAGCCTCACCTGAGCATAATCCAGCACCAGGCGATCAAGCTCATCCGCGAAGCGAACGCCCTCGACCAAGGTCCAGTGCACCCCGTGCGCCTCCCGGAGATCATCGCGCTGCCTGAACAACGCGATATGGCCGACCACGACGTCGCCTTCGGACTGCCCGAAGCGATTGAAGGTGTACAGCTGTTCGAGATAGTTGCCCTCGTCCCCCAGACGTTCACGGACGATCCGTCGTGCCGCGAGATCGAGCGACTCGTGCGGGCGGGGGCGATCCTTGATCAGCCCGGATCGCTGGCCTTCCCTGTTCGCGAGTGCGACCTCGAGTCCGCTCATGCCAAGGCGCAAGGGCACGATCGCCACGAGCAGGGGCGGCGAGGAGGACCTGGCATGCTCGGTTGGATCGGCTTGGCGTTTATCAGTCATGGGCTGGCCGGATATTCGGTGCGATCGGGTGTACCTGGCGTGACCAGGCGTTGGATGAGCAACCCGGGCGGCTCTCCGCATGAGCGTACCATTCCACGTGCACGGAGCCTGGGCCACGCGCTCGGATAATGGTCTCTGGCGCGGGACGGCCGCTTCGTTTTAGACTAACGGTGACATATTGGCGGATGGTGAAATGGTATCACAAGGGTCTTTGGAACCTTTGTTCCAGGTTCGAATCCTGGTCCGCCAGCCACTCCGACCTGACCCGCACCTGGACACGATGCACGGCCGCAACTCCCCAACCGTCAGCGCGGGGTTTTTCGGTATCGGCAGTGGATTGCGTCGATCATGAATGCGGGAATGGATGGAGTTCCCTTTGGTCTTTTCGCAAACATCTGATCCTTCACAACCACGCGTGTCGGTGGCGGTACTTGCTGCCGGACACGGCACGAGGATGCGATCGGCGACCCCTAAGCACCTGCATCCGGTTGGAGGCATCCCGATCGTCCAGCGTGTCATCCGGGCTGGACTGGCAATTGACCCGCATCAACTTGTGACGGTCGTCAGCCAGCCACTCGCCGACCTGCCAGCCAGGCTCCAGATGGAAGGCCAGTTCGACACCGCGGTGCAGCACACGCCCGAAGGAACGGCGGCCGCGGTCCGCTGCGCGATGGACGCCATGGAGCCATGCGACTGGATCGTGTCGTTGCTCGGTGACAGCCCCCTGCTGACTGGGGAGGTTCTGCAACGCCTGGTGGATGCCACGATCAAAAGCGGCTCCCGGCTGGCGATCCTGACTTGCCTGATGCCGCAGGGCGGGCCCTATGGTCGGATCGATCGTGATCGCCATGGAAACATCCGGCGAATCGTCGAGGCAAAGAACGACGATCCGGCTCTGCGGTCGGGGACCACCGAAATCAATAGCGGGATCACCGTTATGGAGGCGACGTGGGCGCGGGATGCGCTTGCGCGGGTCGAGCGGAATATCGAAACGGGCGAATTCATGTTGACGGACCTCGTCGAGCTGGCCGCAGCAGAGGCGGCTCCGGATGCGCCATGGCCGATCATTTCCGTCGAGGCGGGGCCCGAAGTTGCGCTTGGAGTAAATGACCGCATGCAGCAGGCCGAGGCCGATACATCTATCCGGGCCAGCGTTCGCGAGCGCCTGGCGGCAGGTGGCGTGACCATCTTCGGCGGGGACTCGGTGGTGATCGATGACTCCGTCACGATCGGGGCCGACACGGTGGTCCTGCCAGGCTCGATCCTTACCGGGGCGACGGCGATCGGGACAGGCTGCCGGATCGGACCGGGTGCAGTTATCGACAACTCCAGAATAGGCGACGATGTGCGTGTGGTCTCCTCCACCGTCACGGATTCCCATCTGGAAAGCGGGTCCGATGTCGGGCCGTACGCGCATGTGCGGCGCGAATCCAGGATCGGGCCGGGCGTCCATGTCGGGACTTCCGCCGAGATCAAGAGCACGTCCATCGGCAGGGGGTCCAAGTGCGGCCACTTTTCTTATCTGGGTGACGCCACCATCGGGGAACGGGTGAATATCGGTGCTGGCACGATCACCGCGAATTACGACGGCTCCCGGAAGCACGCGACGACGATCGAAGACGACACGTTCATCGGAAGCGACACCGTGCTCGTCGCACCTGTGCATATCGGATCCGGCGCGATGACTGGAGCGGGATCGGTCGTCACCAGGAACGTCAAGGGCGGAACCGTGGTTGTCGGCGTTCCCGCCCGCGCGATCCAGCAACTGCGTCTGGACGGCCAGGAGCGCGCCGGGGAACCAGTGAACCGAACAGAGGAGTAGCCGAAGTCCATGGATGGCCGCCTGCAGATCTTTGCCGGAAACGCCCACCCGGGACTGGCGAAGGCGATCAGCGAGGAGCTTGAGGTTCCACTCGGTCGAGCAGAGGTGGATCTCTGGAAGAACGGCGAGACGCGGGTCAAGATCGAAGACAATGTCCGCGGCTCCGATGTCTTCGTGGTCCAGCCAACGAGCCACCCGGTCGATCATCACCTTATGGAACTTCTGTTGTTCTTCGATGCGCTCAAGCGCGCGTCCGCGGCGAGAGTCACGGCGGTCATACCGTATTACGGCTATGCCAGGCAGGAGAAGAAAACGTCCGGACGTGAACCGATCTCGGCCAAGCTTGTTGCCAACCTGCTGACCGTGGCAGGGGCGAATCGCGTTCTCGCCGTCGATCTCCACGCGCCGGCGATCGAGGGATTCTTCGATATCCCGGTCGACCATCTCCGGGCGACCCCGCTGTTGGCGCGCGCGTTCCGGCGCCATATCCAGGATGACGTGGTGGTCGTCAGCCCTGACGCGGGCGGCGTCGCACGTGCCGAGGATTTCCGGGTTCGGGCGGGAGGCTCGCTGGCGATCATCTCCAAGCAGCATCCTCGTCCGGAAGCGACGGAGACTCTGGAGATGGTGGGTGATGTCGACGGCAGGACTGCGGTGATCGTCGATGACATGATCTCGACCGGAGGGACGCTGGTCCAGGCGGCAAAGCTACTGCAAGAGCGTGGGGCAGCCGAGATACACGTTGCGGCGACGCACGGCATCTTCGCGGCGGATGCGCTGGAGTTGATCGAGCAGTCGGCAATCGAGCGGATCTTCGTGACGGATACCGTGCCAGTTCCGGCGGGAATCCGCCGCGTCGAGGTCGTCAGTGTGGCGCCGCTTCTCGCGGAAGCGATCATGCGAACCCACAAGGGACTTAGCGTCAGTGCATTGTTCACCTGATTCCCAGGCGGGGACAGGCAGTGCGAACACGGACATGTCGATAGGGAAGGTGATGGGAACGAGCGGTGTCTGACCCCTGGCAACATGCGCTAATAGCGGCGGCGGCGCTTCTGATCATGATGATCGCGGCGCTGGTGCAGTCGACGATCGGGTTGACGAGCGTTCAGCGCCTTCGAACCGCGACCGGCGACGCCCAGCCGAAACAGCGAACAGTGCAGTCGCTGGCCGACCCCAGACGAGCGCTCGCCGCCTCCATGCTCCTGCTGCAGGTGGTGATGGCGGTCATCGCGACCGGCCAATTAACCCATCTCATCGATCGCTCAACGGATCGCGATTTCAGCTGGGTGGCAATTGCGATCGTGACGGTTGTCTACCTCATTTTCGGGCAGGCATTGCCGCGGGCCCTGGTTGAGAAGGAGCTCGAGGGGTTCCTCGGCAAAATCCTCTCGATCGCGCATGTCGTCACGGTGATGCTGACACCGGTGTCCTGGCTCGTCGAGCGGACCGCGGCGCTGTTTGTCCGGGTCCTGCCGGGCAAGCCGGTGGAGCCGGAGGCATTCGGGCTTGAAGACGAGCTTCGCCCACTCCGTCACGAAAGCGACGACGAGATCATCAATGCCGATGAGCGGGTGATGATCGACGGCATCCTGAGTCTCGAGGAAATGACGGTGCGCGACATCATGGTCCCGCGGCTCGACATCATCGCGGTGGATCGCTCAGTCAACCCGCGCGAGCTGATCGACATCATCGTCAATGCAGGTCACTCGCGGATCCCCGTGTATCAAGAGTCGGTGGATCGGATCCTCGGCGTGCTCTACGCCAAGGATCTCTTGCCATTCGTCATTGGCAACACAGCACGCATCCCCCTGCTCGACCTTATCCGGCCGGCGTTCGTCGTACCGGAGTCGAAACGCCTCAATGTCCTGTTCGCCGAGTTGCGGCGGACGAAGATCCATCTCGCGATCGTCGCCGACGAGTACGGAGGGACCGCCGGTCTTGTCACGATCGAGGACATCCTCGAAGAGATCGTGGGTGAGATCCAGGACGAGTACGACACCGAGGACTGGTTGTTCGAAGTGAAATCCGAGACGCAGTTGCTGGCGGATGGCCGGTTGCCAATCGAGGATGTCGAGGATGCGCTTCACATCCGGTTCGAGGAGGACGACGACTTCGGTACCCTGGGCGGGTTCGTCCACAAGCACCTCGGTCGATTGCCGATGGAGGGAGATGCGTTCGAGGCGGAAGGCGTTCGGGTCGAGATCCTGGCTGTCGAGCGTCACCGGGTTCGCAAGCTGCTTATCACTACCCTGCCACCGGAGGAACCGGACCCGGAGCGCCAGGAGCCTCGCCGCGAGCGGTTCCGGCGCGTCGATGACGAGAGCACGACCACCGATGACTCGCGGGAAGAAGCGGTGGAGCATCATGATTCGGTGCGGTGATGGCGCTCGCGGCGCCGGGCAGGATTGCACCGCATGACCGGCCAAAACCTGTTCCGGCCGGTGATCCATTTCGATTCGGTGACGAGCACGATGGATGTGCTTGCCGCGCTCGCCAGGGACGGCGCGACGAGTGGCACGACCGTAGTGGCTGATGTGCAAACCGGCGGCCGTGGGCGATCCGGGCGGAGCTGGGCGGCACCGCGTGGAACCGCGCTCCTGATGTCGGTCCTGCTCCGGCCGCCTGGGCCAATTGCGACCTGGGGGCCGTTCTCGTTGCTGACCGGTCTCGCGGTGGCTCGTGCCATCGACACTCACGGCGACGGACGTTGCGAGATCAAATGGCCGAACGACGTTCTTATCGGAGGACGAAAGGTTGCCGGTGTGCTCATTGCGGCACGCGAGGGGGGTGCCCCAGGTTCATCCGCCCTCATCGCCGGGATCGGAGTCAACGTCACCACCGATGCGTCGGGTCTCCCATCCCGAGCCACAAGCGTGATGCAGCACACGGGACGCTCGGTTTCGCCGCGTGACCTCCTCGATGACGTTGGAATCGCGCTGGCGGAACTCTATGCGGAGTTCTGCCAGGGCTCCATCAGGGATCCTCTCGAGGAGATCCATCAACGACTGGCCTTTCGTGGCCAGTACGTCGTCGTTGAGGACGGTTCCCGACGTCTCCAGGGATGGGTCCGGGGTGTTGGGCACGACGGGAGTCTGCTGATCGAGGCCCTGGACGGTACGACCGTGGCGGTTCGATCCGGGGAGCTGACACGCGGCCCCGTCCCCGTACCGGTGTGAGACTCATGCCCGATCCCGGCGAGCCGTGGCGGTATACTTTCCCGGCTGGATGGCCAAGCGGACATGCGCGATGAGGCGCCACGGAAAGCGATGTTCCGGACATGAATTTTGATCTCACCGAGGAGCAACTCCAGGTCCGCGATATGGTGCGGGAGTTCGCCCAGCGCGAGGTTGCCCCGCATATCCGTGAATGGGATGTGCAAGGCAAGGTCGATCGCGGCCTGATCGACAGGATGGGCGAGGCGGGGATTCTTGGCCTGCCGGTACCGGAGGATTATGGGGGCCTTGGTCTCGACTACATCAGCCTGGCCCTGGCTTGTGACGAACTCGAGTATGTCGACACTTCGCTTCGGGTCATTCTCAGCGTACACATCGGCCTCAACAGCCTGGCGCTGTGGCAGTGGGCGACGGAAGAGCAGCGGCAGCGTTGGCTGGTTCCACAGGCACAGGGCGAGAAGATCGCGACGTTCGGCTTGACCGAGCCGGCCGCCGGAACCGACGCGGGAGCGATCGAATCGACCGTCGTGCGGGACGGTGACTCCTATGTGCTCAACGGGTCGAAGATGTGGATCTCGCTTGGCGACATCGCCGACCACTTTCTCGTCTTCGCCAGTGTCGACCGTTCCCTCAAGCACAAGGGGTTGTGTGCCTTTGTCCTCGAACGGGGGATGGAAGGATTCACGACCGGCACGATCAAGGGCAAGCTCGGAATCCGTGCGGGGAATACGGGGGAGTTGGCCTTCAACAACGTCCGGGTACCGATCGAGAACCGGATCGGGGAAGAAGGCGAAGGGTTCAAGATCGCGATGAGCTGCATCGACCAGGGCCGGTTTACCGTCGCCGCCGGTGCGCTTGGGCTGACGAGGGCGGCGCTCGATGCCAGCGTGACCTATGCCAATCAGCGTGAAACGTTCGGACAGCCGATCGGCAAGCATCAACTGGTCCAGCAGATGATCGCGCGGTCGGTCGCGGGGCTGGAGACGTCCAGGCTGCTCGTCTACAGGGCCGCTGAGCTCAAGAACCGCGGCGTGCGCAACACCAGGGAGAC
>DASYVY010000586.1:0-6584 GCA_035936535.1 Thermomicrobiales bacterium
CGTCTCTCCCGGCCGTTTCGTCCGAATTTGGTCCGCCCACCCTGAGCAGACGATCCCCGAGCTTGGGAACATGGCATTGCGACGTCTGCCAGTGCCGACCTTCCGGAATGGTCGCGATGCAGCAGGCGACCGCCAACCGCAGCACAATGCACGCATGCGGTCAGGAACACATGCTCAGGCCGACCCCCCGGAGCTACCTTCCCTCGACCGTGTTCTCGTTGAGATAGCGGCCCGCATAGCCGGACACCGTGGCCGAAGCGAGCCCAAGAAACACCAGTTGCATCACCCGGGCGTTCCGCTGAAGGCGAAACCCATGGGGGTTGAGCACGACCAGGAGTGATGTTGACCGGCCCCGGTATCCGGCGTCCCAAACGGCAGTGTGAATCGTCACGCCACTTCGCCCGAGACTCGATCTTGGTCTCCCCAGGGCCATCAGCGACGAAGGAATATCGACAACCTCGTTATAGAGGATGTGGTAGCTACCCGGTTGCAAATCGATCCAGCCATCCTGGCCGAAGTGCACGACCTCCAGATCCGGCAGAACCCGGTCGGCGGCCTGCTCGCCAATCGTTCCAGCCCCCGAAAAGCTGGAGATCTCGCGCAGCGTGAGATCGATGCCGTTGGGCTGAAGCTGCGTTTCCAGATCGATGCAGCCGGAGATGAGCGGTCGCTCCCTCCCTTCGATCAAGAGCCGAAGCTGTTCGCGGCTGAGTACTCCTGGTACCGGCTCGTCGACGACCGACCGCATGCATCATCCCCTCATGCTTGTCGTGGTAAGACCACTGACCCGCACTGCGATACACTGCCGACTGATCCATTCGTGCGCTTGTAGACGCCGGGATGTCACCCTTGTCGAGGCAACGCTCTCTAGCATTCCATACCTTCCGCCATCGCGACTTTCGGCTCCTGTGGCTTGCTGACACCGTAGCGATCCTCGGCGCCCAGATCCAGACGGTAGCCATTATCTGGCAGGTCTACGAACTCACCGGCGATGCGCTGCAACTGGGACTTCTCGGATTGTTCCGATTCCTGCCGGTGATCCTGTTCGGTCTCTATGGCGGGGTGATCGCCGACCGGCGCGATCGGCGGCGTATCCTCGTCGTCACCCATATCCTGCTGATGGCAACGACCGCGGTCCTGACGATCATGACCGGACTCGGCGCGATGAGTATGCCATTGATCTACGGTGTGACCGTCGTGGCCTCCGCCGTCAACGCCTTCGCCGGCCCTGCCCGGCAGGCGATCATTCCGAACCTGGTCCCCCGAAGCGAGATCGCGGGCGCGGCGGCCGTCACGAATCTCGCCATGCAAACGGCTCAAATCGCCGGCCCCGCCCTGGCCGGGGTGATCATCGGTTCATTCGACCTGACAACAGCCTACGCATTTGGCACGGTTACCTTTGGCGCTGTCATCATTGCGGCGCTGAAGATCCGTGCCCGCGATACCATCGTCGCGGGCGGGTCCAAAGGCGTGACTGCCGTGTGGGAAGGGCTTCAGTTTCTTTGGGCGACGCCCATCCTGCTGGCGGTCATGTCGCTGGACTTCGTGGCGACGTTCTTTGCCGCCAGTACCACGCTGATGCCGATCTTCGCCGAGGACATCCTTGCCATGGGCCCGAACGGGCTGGGGCTGCTACTCAGCGCGCCAGCCGTCGGAGCGGTTGTCGGCAGCGTCGTGATGAGCGCGATGCCGATGCCGCAGCGGCCGGGTTTGGGCATCGTTATCGCGATCCTCGCCTACGGGTTCTGCATTATCGGATTCGGACTGAGTTCCATCCTGTGGCTGTCACTCACCTTTCTGGCCGGCAGCGGAGCGGCAGACGCCGTGAGCATGGCGATGCGGCACACCATCCGAAACCTCGTGACGCCAGACGACTTTCGTGGCCGGATCGCGGCCGCGCATTCGACATTCGCCCGTGGCGGACCTCAACTTGGCGAGGTTCGGTCCGGCGTGATGGCGAGCATGTTCGGACCCCAGGCCTCGGTTGCGCTGGGCGGCCTGGCGACCGTGATCGCGTGCGTCATCCTCGCGAGAGCGATCCCGCAGTTGGTTCGCTATCGAGATCTGCCCGTCCTCCACGACGAGCGAGCAGACCCCATGCCCGCGCCGGCGGAGCCGCATGCGCTTAAATCGCGACCGCGCCCCGCTCGCTGAGCAGCTCCCAGACCTTGGCCGGCTTGTCGACCATCAGGACGACGAGGTCGGACTTGTCAGCCATGTTGACTGCCGCCTGCACCGCCTCCAACTCGTCCAGCACCACAGAGACCCGGTCCTCCGGCAACCCGCTGTCGATGGCCGACGCCTTCAGGATGGAAGAGATTTCCCCGGATTTCCGGCCGCGGGTATTGTCGTCTTCCCGGATCACGATCCGGTCAAACGTCTTGCCGGAGAGCTGACCGAAGGCGGTCATGTCGCCGTCGGAGCGATCGCCGGGAACGCTGATCACAGCCACGGTCGATTCCGCCTCCATGCGCTTGACGAAGTCGGCGATGGCCTCAAGGCCAGCGAGATTGTGGCAGTAGTCAACAACCACGCGTTTGCCCCGAAGATCCAGCAGGTTGAACCTTCCCGGCGTTTGGTAGAAGCTGCTGGTGAAAGTTCGAAGCGCCTGCCGGATGTAATCGAGCGACACATCATCGGCCAGGGCCGCGCTGGCAGCCGCCATCGCGTTGGCGATGTTGACGCGCGCGCGGCCCTGGAAGGTGGCAGGGATCTGGCTGGCTAGCAGCAGAGACGTCTCCCGTCGATGTTCGATGATGGTGATCATGTCGCCTTGCCGGGTCTCGCGCAGCAACACCGCACGTCCCCGCTCGCGGAGATGTTCCCGGATGACCGGGTTGTCCTCGTTCATGCTGAAGAAGATGATCTCGCCACGGGCGACCCGGGTCATCTCCACGGTCCACTCGTTGTCGGCGTTCAGGACGCTTGCGCCGTCTCGCAGGACACTGGCGGGAACGACTGCCTTGACGCGGGCCAACTCCCCGAGCGTGTCGACCCCCTTGAGCCCGAGGTGATCGCTGGAGACGTTCGTGACGACGGCGATGTTGCAGCGGTCGTATCCCAGCCCGGAGCGCAGAATGCCGCCTCGTGCGGTCTCCAGCACGGCATAGTCGATCGTGGGGTTCTTGAGCACCATCCGGGCACTGGTCGGGCCGCTCATGTCGCCCGTCATGATCGGAGTGCCATCGATGTAGATACCGTCCGTCGTCGTCATGCCGACACGGCGGCCCGAGGTTTTCATGATGTGGGCGATCATGCGGGACGTCGTCGTCTTGCCGTTGGTGCCCGTGACAGCGACGATCGGCACGCGGGACGGGCGTCCACGCGGAAACAGCATGTCGACGACCGCCCGGCCGACATGGCGGGGATGGCCCTCGGTCGGGTGGGTGTGCATGCGAAAGCCCGGCCCGGCATTGACCTCGCAGATCGCCCCGCCGGTCTGCCGCACGGACTGGGAGATGTCCTCGGCTATGAAATCGATGCCAGCGATATCCAGGCCGACGACCATCGCGGCCTGACGAGCGATTTCCACATTGTCGGGATGGATATCGTCCGTCCGGTCGATCGACGTTCCGCCGGTGCTCATGTTGCCGGTCAGCTTGAGCTGGATGAATGCTCCCTGCTCGGGGATATCCTCCAGCGACACACCGGCACGTTCGAGCACTTCCATGGTCTGGTCATCGATGGTGATCCTGGTCAGGATTTTTTCGTGTCCAACGCCCCGCCGCGGGTCCTGGTTGGTGGCTTCGATCAACTCCCGGACCGTGTGGATACCGTCACCGACGACATGGGCGGGGACGCGTTCCGCAACCGCCACGATCTCGTTGTCGACGACCAGGATCCGGTAGTCCTTGCCGGTGATGAAGCTTTCGACGATCACCGTCCCGGATCGGCTCTCGCGCAACGCGAGGGGAAAGAACTCGGTCACCTCGGCATCGTCCTTCAGGTTGATGAAGACGCCACGCCCGTGGTTGCCATCCCCGGGTTTAAGGACGACGGGATAGCCGATTCTTCGCGCCGCGCGCGTAACCTCGCTCACGCTGGTCACGATCTGCGCCCTGGGAACCGGGATGCCGACTTCGTGGAGCAGGCGGTTGGTCAGCTCCTTGTTGCCGGCGACGTCCACCGCGATATTCGGGGTCTCAGATGTCACGGTCGCCCAGATCCGGCGTTGATACATGCCGTGCCCGAGCTGCACCAGCGACCGCTTCGGATCGAGGCGGATCACTGGAATACCGCGCCGGTCCGCCTCATGAACGATCGCGCCCGTCGACGGACCGTAGGCGAACCGCTCGGCGATCTTGATCACGCGTTCGAGCTCGGCCACGTAGTCGAAACCCGGCTCCGTGTTGTAGATCAAGGTGTTCAAGAGGCGCAGCGCCAGTTCGCCGGCCGCAAGCCCTACGTCTTCCTGATCGTACTGGAACGTAACGTTGTAGATGCCCCGTTCGCCGGTGCTCCTCGTCTTGCCCCGCGCTACTTCGGCGCCGGCGAGATTCTGGATTTCCAGCGCAACATGCTCCAGGACGTGACCCATCCAGGTGCCTTCGCGAAGACGCTTCAGGAAGCCGCCGGGCTTGCCGATCGAGCAACCGTGGTTGTACAGGGAGGGAATCAGCTCGATCAGGTCTTCATAGAATCCGGGAATCTTGTTCGACGGACGATCCTCAAGCTCTCCGATATCCAGCACGTAGTGAATGACCGGCATCCGCGCCCAAACGTTGGGACCCCGATAGATGGTCTTCTCGCGAATCTGCAGCACCGTGCTACCTCCGGATATCCAATCAACATCACGTGCTCCCAGGCTAAAAAGGGCACATCTGGCCTGGACACGATTTATCAATGAGGCGCGGAAGTTCGATGCACGGAACGCCCGATGCTCGCGCTTCTCTGGAGTGCATGGTGCGCTAACGGGCCCGGTGTCCGCAAGGGAGGCGGGATGGTGCATTGCGCGAGGAAAATGTGCCTTCGAGCGGCGTTCCGCCGAGAGTCGCCCAGCCAGGGAATGCCACGGTACGGTGGCGGGACGTCTGCACCGGGACAGCTGCTGGAGATGGCTCCGTGGTGGTCTAACCCGTAATGAGGGTACGGGTGGCCATGTCGAAGCGGCGTCCCGGCGTCAGCACGTGCAACTTGGCATTGCTGATCGTGATCTCGCCATACGCTTTGACCTGGAAGATGTCGCTGAACATTTCCGAGCCATCGACGATAGTGAGGCTGTGACGACCGATTACCTCGATCGTGCCGTTGCTGTCGATGATTGCCGCGGTATCTTCATCGATCCCCAGGCCGAGGAGACCAGGGTTGGACGAGACGAGTGCCAACAGGCGCCCGATTCGATCTCGTTGCCGGAAATGCTGGTCGATGATGACGTTCGAGATCAGGCCGAACCCCGCGACCATTTGCGCCATGCGCAGTTTGGGCGTGCCGCCGCTTGCACCTAGCGCCACCATGTGCGCGGACAGGATCGACGCCCCGGCACTTGTCCCGGCGACAACGATACCGCGCTCGTTCGCCTTCCGGACAACCTGCTCGAAGCGCGTCCCTCCGATCATCGCGGACAGGCGCATCTGGTTGCCACCCGTCAGGAAGATGCCGGTCGCCTGCTCGACGTGGTCGATCACATCCTGGCTGTTCGCATCCTCGCGGCTTCCGATGTACACGACCTCCGCCTGTTCGACTCCCATCCCGAGGAACAGGGCCTTGTAGCGGAGCCCGGCGGTCTCGATGGACGAAGCGGTCGGAACGATCGCGATCCGGGCACGCTTGCCGCCCGCGAGCTGAGCGAAGGTCGAGAGGATGATCTTGTCATCCATCTTGTCTTCAGCGCCGCCGATCGGCATCAGCACACCCCGGCGGCCAACATTCGGCTGGTCCGCCGCCTGCTGGTCGGTCGGCATCGAGGTTTCAATGGCGGACATGAGGAAACGGTCCTGTCTTCGTGGCGAAGGTTGACGAAGGGACGAAACGGGAGTCCCACGTTGACAGAGGGAAACTGCTGTCGCCTACTGGCGCGACGGGCTTCTGGGGCGGGAATGTAACGCGGAACCCCCCGGTCCGTCAACGGAAGGCGGCCCTTTTCCTCCCTCGGAATTGCCGGTAACCCAGTGCCCGCCGCTCCTGTGGCGAGATGTGACCCGGTCTTCATTGATGCCAGAGGGGCCACTCCCGACAGATCAATTTTGCGCTTCCGTCCAACGGGCGACGCGGATTCTCCGGTTCGGCACCCGGCGGCAACACGCGCCGGGTATCCAACCCTCTCGCCGCTGGGCGCCAAAGGGGTAGCGCTGGACCATGGCTGTTTTCCCGATCGCATGGTACACTCCGCTGCGCTATGCCCGGAGCCCTCGGGAACCGAGGGTTGCGCGGTTTTCCCCTTCGCTCCCCCGGCTGCTTCTTCTCTCCGAGCCCTACCCGACCGTACCCAACAGGATAAGGATCTCACAAACTATGGTTGCTCAATTGATCCGGTCGATTCGCGGGGAGTGGAGGAGGAATGTGCGCTCGACGCCTACGCTGTGGGAGGCGATCCGGCGGACCGTGAAATTCTCGTTGATCCCGCCTCCGCGCCGGCGGATGACGAC
>DASYVY010000587.1:0-3846 GCA_035936535.1 Thermomicrobiales bacterium
TCGTGCCGGGCTGGGGCGGGATCGCGTCCACCAAGTGGATCGTGGGTCTGGAGGTGATCGATCGCCCGTTCGATGGCACCTTCAATGTCGAGAGCTACGTCATCATCAACGAGGACGGGACGGTCACGGCCCCGGTGACGATGATGCCGGTGAAGTCCGTGATCACGTCGCCCGCGCCGAATGCGAGCGTCAGCGCCGGGTCGCAGACGATCTCGGGGTTTGCCTGGTCCGGCTACGCCGGAATCGCGACGGTCGAGGTCAGCACCGATGGGGGAGCGAACTGGACCGAGGCGTCGATCGTCGAGGAGGCGGGTCCGCTCTCATGGGTGCGGTTCGAGCACACATGGGACGCGCCCGCCGGCAATGCCATGCTCAGCTCCCGGGCAACTGACGCACGCGGCCTGCGCCAGCCGGCCGAAGCGGACTGGAACGCCAAGGGCTACCTGATGAACGCGATCTACGAGGTGCCGGTCACGGTGGAGTAACACGGAGTACGACATACGGGAGCTGGTCAGAGGGAAGCCCAGCATTTCTCACCACGGTATCCGGGGTCCGTATCGGACCAGGCATCCGCTTCCGGGCACGTGGCGTCACCCGCCCGGGCTACCCACGGCAGGGCGCTCCACTTCGGGAGTGCCGAAGGCCGGAGTTGCATGCGGGGTGGCCGGAGGGAGCACTGGCGGCACCACGGGAGGTGCGACCGGAGGTTGCGTGGGCACCGGCTCCGGGGTTGGGGTCACGATCACCGTCGCTGGCGGTAGCACCGTCGCCGTCGGCACTTCGGTCGGGATCACGAACAAGCCGGCGTTGAGGGTGCTGGAGCGCTCATAGACGACCTGGACCTGCGTGTTCTCGGTGATCTCGTTGTAGACGTTGATGACGCCGACGATCTCATAGACATCGGGCTGGTTGGCGATCCCCTGCGGCAGGTTGGCGCATTGCCCGTCCGCGTAGTCCAGCCGCGCCAGAACGGGACCCCACCGCTCGCTGGTCGGGGTTTCGATCTCGTCATCGTAGGCGATCGTCAGCTTTTCGGCCTGGCCATCGCGCACGGCCAGGCTCGCCTGTTCCGGGGAGATCGTGGTGCAGATCGGCTGATCGGGATCCCCACGATCCGAAGCGGTGAGGTAGATCACCAGCAGCAGGATCAGGAGGGCGGTGACCCCGGCCGCGAGGATGCCGTAGACGGACATCGGCCGGCCGCGGGAGTCGGTGCCGCCGAGCCGGGTCCGGATGGACCCAACGACGGCGCGAACCGACGGCGATCCGGACGCGCCTGACCCGCCGCCTGTTCCTTGAGGCGTTCCGGGAGGCTTCCGCAACGGGTCCTGGGGAGATCCTTCCGACGCTCCTGCCATGAACGCGGTACATCCTTCCCGCTCAACCGACGATCCATCTCCCGCGGGGAGAGCCAGCCGCATGACTGGCTCCCGGTGTATCGCAGCCTAGCATGAATCGCCCTCGCGGTTGAATCGCGGCCACAGGCCGTGGGCTAACAGGTGAGGGGTCCGGTTGCGAGGGGCTGGACCCAGTATCCGGTATGCGGTACTGCGGGGCGCGTCTGGGGCGAGTGGGTCCGGAAGAATCCCCGCCGCGAATGTACCCGGAGCGAGCCAGCCGAGCACATCGAAAGGCCCCCACGTTTCGGCCACGCTGATGCTCGCTCGCCCGGAACTATTCCTTGGGCGGATGCCATGCAAACAGAGCCCCAGGGCCATGGAGAGCACCGGAGCGCAGAGCTGATGAGGGTGGGATGCATGGCGGACGGTGCATCAGCAGCCTCTCGGTAATCGTTACTGATGCACGCGCTGATCCTTCCCATCATAGTAAGAGTCAAGGCAATGATTTGACAGGTTGTGATCCCGATGCTCCTCGCACGGCAAGGGGCGACGGATACCGGGCGTGCGTCCCCAGGAGGTTCGGTCAGAGCTTGTCCCAGGGTGAGGATCGTCCTGTCATCGCCCATGTCATGCGAAGGAGAACATCGATGCGCAAACTCGGTTCGTTGGTTCTGGTCGTGTTTTTGCCTTGTCCCTGAGCGCGGGGGTGGCGTCCACCAGCGGAGGCGCCCAAGGGAAGGGCGCGACGACGGACAAGTATCGCGTTTCCTACATCAACAACGCTATCGGTGGCATCTGGAATTGTGTGGGAGTTCGCGTGGTCAACAGGAACCAGACCAAGGATAGCTTCGAGTGCACGGTTTCGAACGTCGCGACATTGCCAGCCGGAAACTATACCGAGAGCAACACGTCGTGGCTCTGGGGATCGGATTACGACAGGAAGGTTTCGAGGAGTTTCTTGGTCGTCGTCAGCGATAACGGAGATGGCACAGGCTCCGTCCAGGGTGTTGCCTATTACAGCTAGCCTCTCTACCAGCGAACAGCCACCGATAACGGCCCGGGCGTTCTACCCCGGACCGTTATCGGTGTTTTTTGTGGAGCAGGGCTACGAACAGGAGTGATGGGTCATTCACATCGAACGATGCCGGTGTCATACCGGATTCGATGCCCACCTTCCGCATTCCGAGCCCGTCAGGCGCGAAGGAGTCTGATTCGCGCGTCGTCCTGACGCCGGTACCCATGACAGACCGGTGCTCCATGACGGCATGATGCAGCCGCGGGTGGACCTTGCCCCTGCCCTTTCGTTCCGGGGGTTATCTCGGGCGATTGCACGGATCGCGGGAACCACTTCGCTCCAATGGCCGTGGCCTGGCGGCGCACTTAGCACGGGGTTACTGATGTATGGGGATTGAGATGTCCTATACTGGACCAAGTTACACCTGTGCCAACCTGACACCGTGGACACCAGCGTGGGTCCACACCGGTATCGCCCTGTGGCGAATGTTCGAGGGATGCGGGCGGTTTCCTTTCATGCGAGGAGCATGGACGCGTTCGGCGCCGGGCATGCCATGCGGCACCGACTGATCTCATTCACTGGAGGGATGCTCTGTGATGTCGAAACGCCCCGATCGATCGTTCCGCCGGACGCGTTCAACAGACCTCGGGCGAACCCCCAGGTCACGACGTTCCTCCACCGCGACAACGCTCCTCATCATCATGCTGCTCGGTGCGCTGCTCGGTGCGCTGCCCGGTGGCTCGCTCGCAAGCGCACAGGTACTGGCACAGTCGCAGACAGAGGATGCGTCGACGATCGAGCTTGAATCGGAGATCGTTCCGGACCAGGCCGCACCCGGCGATGACGTGGCAATCCTGACGACGGTCACGATCGAGACGGAGCCAACCGCCCCCGATGCGGCGGAGGAGACGGTGACCTGGTCGGTCACCTTCGACGTCCCCGAAGACCTCGAGATCGGTCGGACGGATTGCACCCTGGCGGTCGGTACTTCCTGCGAGATCGAGACCGATGAGGCGGTGGGGTCCGTGATCGTCTCCGGTCTGCTCGACGGCGAGGCGCTTGGCACGGATGTGCTGGTCGAGCTGGAGACGCAGGCGACCGTCGTGGACGAGGTAACCCGCGACACGCTAGAGGTCGAAAGCTGCGCCACGGTCGAGCGCCTGGCCGGGACACCTGTGGCCATATCCGCGGACGCGACGCCGGTCGACGGGCCATGCCTGGGCGACGAGGAAACGGCCGAGCTGGCGATCGAGACCTCGACGCTGGCCGACGCGACACCAGCGACGCCGGGACCGACAGTCACACAGATCATTGAGCCGGTGTCGACGGACGCGCCGACCGAGATCGCAACGCCGGAACCGGTCGCAACGCCGGAGTCAACAGCGGTACAGATCATCGAACCAGAACCGACGGCTACTCCAACGCCGGAACCCACCGCGACGCCCACACCTGAGCCAACGGCGACCCCGACCCCGGAGCCAACGGCTACAC
>DASYVY010000588.1:0-3552 GCA_035936535.1 Thermomicrobiales bacterium
ATTGTCGCCTGCGATGGAGGGTCGCAGGACCAGAATGGCACCGCCGGGATCATCCAGCTTGCCGATGTTCCGGGTGGCGACTATTCGGTGACGATGGATACCGTCCCGCCTGGCTACAACCCGGCGCCCGAAGAGGGCCTGACGGTCGATGTGGGCGTCGTCAACGGCATCGAGATCCGGATCGATCCCCTGCCGGAGGCGGGATCGTTGGTAGTGTCCAAGGTCGATGGCAGCGGTCAACCGCTGGGAGGTTCCTGCTTCGCGGTCCAGCAGGAAGATGCGACCGTCGCGAGCGTCTGTGACGCGATCGATGCCTCGCCGAACGACGGAGTTCTTGAAGTCGCCGATCTGGCGCCCGGCTCCTACCGGTTGGTCGAGACACAGGTGCCATCGACAGCCTACGCCGCCGCCGACCCCGTCGCGTTCGAGATCGTGGCCGGGCGGACAACCGAGCTGACGGTCACCAACACCCCGAACCCCGGCCGCCTCGTCGTCACAAAGGTCGACGCGGCGGACGCCAGTGTGCGACTGCCCAACGCCTGCTTCCTGCTCCAGGGTGACCAGGAGTACGGACCCTTCTGCGATGCGGATGACCGCTCGGAGAGCTCCGAGGACGGGCGGACGGTGTTCGCCAACGTCGTTCCGGGCGACTACCAGCTGATCGAGACCGTGCCGCCGGCCGGGTATGTCGCGGCCGAGCCTCGGGACATTACGGTCGAGCCGGGCGCATCGCTCCGGGTGACGGTCGCGAACGAGGTCGCGCCTCCGCCGGAAGAGTCCGGCACGCTGATCGTCTACAAGCAGGATGCGTCGCGCGATGCGCTGCCAGGCGGCTGCTTCCGGCTGTTCGACGGTGAGACGACCGTTACCGGCCGGGTCTGCGACGACACCGATGGCACCAACGACGGGACGATCACGTTCGATGACGTGCCGGTTGGCACCTGGATTCTGCGCGAGACGCTGGCGCCATCGCCCAGCTACCAGATCGCGGAGGACCGGGAGGTCACGATCGCCAACGGCGAGACGACCGAGGTCTCGGTAGTCAACACGCTCAAGCCGGGCCGCGTGCTCGTCAACAAGACCAACCCCGAAGGGCAGCCGCTGCAGGATGCCTGCTTCGATCTCGGATCGGACGGCAGTGATGCCCGATGCACGGATGCTGCCGGTGTCGTGACCTTCTCCAACCTGGTTCCCGGATCCTATGTCCTGACCGAAACGTCGGCCCCGTTCGGCTACGAGGAGGTCGATCCGGTTCGGGACATCACCGTCCAGCCCGGGCAGACGACGGTCCTGAACATCGTCAACGAGCGGATCCCGCCACCGGCGAACACCGGCTCCGTCCAGGTCCAGAAGTTCGTCTGCCCGGCTGGTGACGCGGGTGAGCGCACCCAGTTTCTCGGCGGCGCCGATGGCGCGACGCAGCTCTCGAAGACCGCCGGCTGCGACAAGGGCAATGCCGCCTTCACGCTCGTGGGCGAAGACGGCTCCGGCGGGCCGGGCGAGTTCGCGACCGGCGACGATGGGCAGTACCAGGTGACGGTGCCGGAAGGCGTCTATGTCCTGACCGAGACCGATCCGGATCTTGCGGGGAACTCCAGTGTGCGGGTTCGGGTCTTCACCGGCCAGTTGACGACCGTGATCGTGATCAACGAGATCGCGCCGCCGGAGCCGGAACCGGCGACGATCAACGTCGCCAAGTACACCTGCACGCCGAGCTTCAACGGCACCCTCTACGAGGACTTCGCGCAGAACTGCTCGTCGACCGAGCTGCTGACCAACGACATCACGATCCGCGCCGAGGGCCCGGTGACGGCCCGGGCGGTCACGGGCGACACCGGCAGGCGAGGGGAGACCTCCTTCACCGACCTGGCGCCGGGTCGCTACACGATCTACGAAGAGCGCCCCTACAGCATCCCGACAGACTACCTGTTCTGCGGGTTCGATGGGGACTGGCCGGCGGATCACAAAGCCGTCAACGGCCGGCTCGAGGTAGACATCGACTACGGCCAGACGCTGACGTGCCGGTTCTTCAACATCCCGGAGGACCTGACCGAGACGACCGGAACGATCCTGGTCCGCAAGTACGTCTGCGAAGTGACCGATCCGCCCAAGGGATACGACTGGGAAAATGAATGCCGCTTGAGCGATCAGGGATCAAGCTTCGAACTCTCGCCTTACGATCGGGAGACGGAGGAGTACGGCGACATCACGACCGCCCAGGCGAACCCGGACGGCCTGCTCCGGTTCACGCGGCTCGAACCGGGTGAATACCGGTTGCGGGAGGCCAACGCGACGTGGTGCCACGCCGAGTCGAACAGCGTCAACAGCCGTGGCGACGTGGTCGTTCAGGCCAACAGGCTGGCCGAGGTCTGGATCTACAACTGCGTCGATACCAGCGCCCCGCCCAACACCGGGTCCGGTGACGCGGCCGGATGGACGACGCCCGGTAGCGCCGGGGATACCAACGGGATGATAGTCCTTTTGAGCATTGCTTGGCCTGCACTCGGGGCGATGGCTTGGGTCAGGATCCGGCGACGGCGGATCCAGGTACAGCCGGTTGTCTTCCGGCGGGCAGCCTGACCATCGGGCGCCTCAGACCGCATATCACACGGAAACATGGGCGGGGCGCAATCCCCGCCCATGTTCGTGTGATATGCGGGAAGGCCTTGGGACCTGCTCTGCTCAAAGTCCAGCGGTCCTTGAGGCGCCCGACAGCAAGCGGTCCGACCGAAGCACTCGCGTTTTTGGCCGGGCGTTGCCGCTGTAGCTCGAAGCGGCCAGCTTTGGCGAAATGGCCTTCACTGCTCATCGAGGCGCTCAGGACGTTCACTCTGGGCTGAACCGGAATATCTCTTCGGTCATGAACGGTCAGGCGGTCTCTGTCGATCCGGGAACGCCGGAGATCGCTCCGGACATCCAGAAGGTCGCGCTGGCGGCGGTCCGAGCCAGGTATCGACGAGCCGACGCTTGGACTGGTACTGGAGATGAGCAACCGCGAGGGGGGCACACTCAGGCCGTTCGGGCAGGATCAGGTGACAGTAATCAGTCGGAATCGCACGACACCCGGGCAGGGAACTGTCCCCGCCCGGTCCCTCTTTGGTCACGAAGCGATCCTGAATTGTACGGCAGTATGCTGTACAATCATGCAAGCATCCGGTACGACACGTTTTGGGTCCGGAGCATTCCTCATTGAAATACAGGAGGATAGTGGCATGGCTCGATCATTGGCCAATAGCGGCGGGAGGTCCGAACGCGCAACGCGTCAGGATCGGATCGAGGCCCGCCTCACCGCCGACCAGAAGGCGTTGATCGGTCGTGCCGCGGCATTGGAAGGCCTGAGCATATCGTCGTTCGTCGTGCAACGGGCTCTGGATGCTGCCCTGGCGAGTATCGAGCGGCAAGAGGTGGTGAAGCTGAGTGTGCGGGACAGTGAGCGGATCGCCGAGGCCCTGATCAATCCCCCTCATCCAGCGCCAGCCCTGCAGCGCGCGGCGGAACGCCATCGTTCGATCGTCGACATCGAATCCTAGGCAATGGTGCGTCATCCTGTTG
>DASYVY010000589.1:0-4249 GCA_035936535.1 Thermomicrobiales bacterium
ACACAGGGTGATCCACGATGCCGTCCATGGCCATCGGTGCTGCGTTCGCCCTTCGCTTGCGAACGATGGCGATGGCAGGTGACGTGGTCGGGTGGAAATGCGAGCTGGTACGTTGACCGGATGCTGCCGCAGAAAACGACGCTCCGGTCACCGCAACAGGTAGAGGCCAACGAGGCTGCCGAGATAGACGATGACCACCGCCGCCGAGTCAAGTCCAATCCCCGCCACTGATCGGTCACGGCGCTCGATGATTCCGACCAGGTAGATTGCCGTCACGACGATGCCCGTTGCGGCACCTAAGCTGGCCGAAGCGTCCATCGCATGCGTCACCGGTCCCGACCGGTCCACGAGATCCGCCGGGAAGAGCAGCGCGGGCATCAGCAGGTTGCTCCCGAAGATGTTGGAAACGGCCAGGCTGTAAGCGCCCAGCCGGGCAGCCGCGACCGTCGTGCTCACCTCGGGTAGCGACGTGGCCAGTGCGACCAGCGTGGCACCGACGAAGCTGCCCCCCAATCCCGTCTGGCCGGCGAGGGCGTCCCCAGTGCGGGCGATCGCCGTCCCAGCGACCAGAACGACGAGGCCTCCAGCGCCGAAGGCGAAATACACCCGCCGGTTGGACCAATCGTCGTACCCCTCTCGCATCTTCTCGCTGGCCTGGTCCGAAGACGTATCCTCGGGCATATCGACCGGTTTCCACCGCTCCTCACCCTGGTATCGCCGCAGGAGGTAGAGGCTGAGGAAGTACAGGGCGAAGAGAAGCGCGGGCCAGACCCCGAGTCCGAGCGGTCCGTGCACATCCCCGGCACCGCTCCCGGCGAGGGCAACCGCAAGCAGGACGACCAGCAACAGCCCCTGGAGCAGGAGCACGGACTTCCCGATGAAATGCGTCAGCGCATCTGACCCGGAAACACGATCAGCAATCGCGAGGATCGCCGTTTGCAGGACGATTCCGCCGAAGATGTTGTTTACGGCCAGGGGGGCGTTGCCGATGGCGGCACCGGTAAGCGTCGTGGCGATCTCGGGAGCGGACGTCGCCGCCGCCAGGAAGACGAGTCCAACAAACGCCCGGCCGAGGCTCGTTCGTTCAGAGATCAGATCAGCGTACCTGGCGAGCCTGGTCCCTGCCGCCCAAACGATTGCCGCGGCCAGGAGGAAGAGCGCGATATTGAGCCAGACCGGTAAAGACTGTATGTCGAGCACCACGTTAGCTCACGGTGATGGACCAGGCGAAGGTACCGTATTCGAGGCATATCATCGCGTGGCCACGTCCTAACCGCTCATCCCGTGTTGATAATGCAGCGGTCCGCCGGTAGATGCTTCAGCGTGGCCCGAGCCAGCGGGAAGGCAATCGCTACCATCGTGCCGATGCTACGGTCGACGCACCTGATGAGTGCCAGCCAGTTTGCCAGCACCCCGGCAGGACTCGGAGCCGGGGCCGGCGGGCGGTCGCATCGGCTGCTTGGTGCCTGGCCGCTCTTGGGATTGGGGTGGCGGTCCATCGTGACGCTGCTCAACGGCGAGCGGGTTCGCAAAGTTGGTGAAGCCTCGGGCCGATCTCGCGTTGACTTTGTCACCATGTTGCTCCTCCGGTTTCCGGATCGGCGCGGTCGAGCTCGTAGTAGGTGCTCGGGGGGGTGGCATCAGCCCGCGTCCCGGTGTTGCAACCCTGATGCCATCGGGGGCCTCTCCTGCTCGTCTGGTATTGGCCAATGCCCCCGGTGTTCCAAACGCTTACCGAACGCATGTGCTGAGGGCCGAGCATTTCGCCGGGGAACGCCCCACCCACCGATCCCCCGGTATGCCCACCTGCGCTCTCGGGCTTGGCCAGTACCCGGAGTGCTCGGGTCTTGAGGCTGCGCACCTGATGCCCCAGCAAGGTTGCAGCAGGCCCGCTGCACGAGAAATGCCGAAGCTCGGATACATACAGGCGTCCGGTCTCCGATGGAACCACGTTGTCCCCAAGCTGGTCGGGTGGTCCGATCATCGCGTGGGCATCTGCATCCGGCTCGGTCGAACATCGAATGCCTCACCGTTCGCCCCGCCTGAAATAGCGCGGCGTGTCAAGACAGCCGTAGTCGCGGCGCGGCAGATGCAGGTTGCCACGGAACCTGGCGCGAGCCATGGTGGCCAATTGGGGGAGTCAACGAGCAACCATGCCGCGGACCATACAGGTGACGATGCCACCGGAGAGGACAGAGACGGCGCTGGACCGGCTCGGCCGTGTGGACGGCGTCGTCGGGCTGGCGTTACAGCGTGGGGCCTCGCTCAACCCGCCTGGCGATGTTGTGACGGTCCAGGCGACCACCGATGCGACCCGGACGGTCCTGCGGGTGCTCACCGACCTTGGAGTCGACAACGGTTGGTCGATCCTGACCAGCGAGCCGCGCAGCTTCCTCGCGAAGCCGTACCAGAACCAGCTCGAAGTGGAATCGAACGAGGTGATCTGGGAGGAGATGGCGTTCCTCCTCCGTCGGGAGACGAACCCAGGCACCAATTACTTGGCACTGATGACCATCTCCGGCGCGATCGCCGCCGTGGGCCTGTGGACCGACACGCTCCACGTCGTGATCGCGGCGATGGTGGTGGCACCCGGCTTCGAGCCACTGCTTCGCATTCCCTTCGGGTTGATCGCCGGACCCCGGACGCTGGCTTCACGCGGGCTCGTGTCGACGCTCGCCGGTTACCTGGCGCTCGCCCTCGGCGCGTTCCTGGCGCTGCTCGTCCTGCGAGTGATCGATCAGGATCGCTCGACCGACCTCGTGGCACGCCACTGGGTTGGCTACTGGACCCGAGTGACGGGTTCGGATCTCCTCCTGGTGACGATCGCTGGACTCGCTGGGGCCTTCAGCGTGGCGGCACAGCGCTCCGTCCTGACCATCGGAGTGATGATCGCGCTCGCCTTGATTCCCGGGATGGCCATCGCCGGGTGGCGCTCGGCTAACGCCGCTCGCCCGGCATGCGGCTCCCTCTCCCTGTGACGAAGGAGATCAGCGCACTGGAATCCCGGCGCCAGCGCCGCCAGATCCGTTGTTCGAGATCGCTGGCCACGCCCGTATAGGGCGTTGTGCTGGAGTTCGCCAGCATGTAGACGTAGCCCTGATTCATGTGAGGAGGCTCCGATTGGTCGCCGTCGAGGAAGTGCGCTACATGCACCAGCTTCGGGAAGTTCCACCCCCCAGCACAATGTGATGGATCGCCGCTTCGGCTGCGGCTTCCTGCCACGAATGGCATTCTAAAGGAATCTTGCACAGCGTTAGGCCGTCAGCTGCACGATACGAGCGGTTACGGGCGTCACCTATCGGCTATTCAGCCTTGGGAGCCTCAAAACAGCCCATGACAGGAGGGCGCACCATGCAGTATGGGATCAGTGTGCCCAACTTTGGTGAGTATTTTCAGCCTCATATCTTGGCCCATGAGGCTGAAGAGGCGGGCTGGGACGGCTTTTTTGTCTGGGACCACATGCTATTCGTCAATGACTTGCATCTCGACGTCGTCGACCCTTGGGTCGCGCTGGCAGCGATTGCCATGCGCACCTCCCGGATTCGGCTGGGGCCGTTGGTCACCCCAGTGGCGCGGCGGCGCCCTTGGAAGCTCGCTCGAGAAACCGTCTCGCCCGATCACCTTTCAGGCGGTCGACTGATCCTGGGAGTTGGACTGGGGCACCCTCCGGAAGACGAGTTTGTCCAGTTTGGTGAGGATGCGGATGCAAAGGTACGAGCCAAAAAACTGGACGAGGGGCTCGACGTGATCGAGGGACTCTGGAGCGGCGAGCCGTTCAGTCGCTTGTCCGGGACATGCACTTCCGGACCCAGTTCATCACCCAGGTCGTGGTCGGCGTGGTTCAGCTTCTGCTCTCGCTGGTGCCGGTGCTCCTGCTCTTCGGCTACACGGATGAGGTCAACGGCTGGTCGGGCGGCGAGGTGATCGCGCTCGACGGCATGTACCAGGTGGTCTTCGCGATTCTCGCGATCACGGTCGAGACCAACATGGCCCGGTTCTCCGGGAGCATCCAGGAAGGTGATCTCGACCTCGTGCTGGTCCGGCCGATCTCCGCCCAGTTCTACGTCATGCTGCAGCGGCTTCAGCTCGCCGAGGTGTTCACGGCGTTCACCGGAATCGGCGTGGTGGTCATCGGGCTGTCCCGAGTGGGCGCCACCCCATCGATGCTGGAGGTCATCCAGGCGATCGTGCTGGTCGCCTGCGGCGTGGTCCTGATCGCTTGCTGCTGGGCCGCCGCGGTGTTCGTCGC
>DASYVY010000590.1:0-6722 GCA_035936535.1 Thermomicrobiales bacterium
GTAGTAGATCAGCGTGTACTCCTCCGCAGTCTGGTCGGAGAAGCGCGAGGGGCGACCCTGCTTGCCGCGCAGCCACATGTCGACATGATGGTCCGGGCATACTGGAATTTCGGGTTCTTTCATGTCACGGCGGAAGATAACGTTCAGCATATTCTGCATGACTGCTTCTCCGGGAATCGCGTCACCCACTGTCCAACTACGCTTGGTAGTATACGGGATCGCCATCGCCTGCCAGGCAACAGCACTGGTGGTGATCCGACCGACAGACTCCGATTGACAGGTAGCGAGGCAGGCAGGGCGTAAAGCAGCGTGTCGGTTTCCATCGACCGCCGCCGACCGGCCCGGGAGGACGGCATTGACGGGAGGACAGTCTTCGCTGCCGGAGCAGGCATTCGATGACGTGGTGGATTACCTGCTGAAGCGGTTCGGAGATGCATGGATTTCGGACGTGCGGGCAAACCAGGCGTTCGCTCGCGGTACGGCGGCAATTTTGCGTGAAGCGGAGGGCCTGCACCTCATCGGCGAGCCCGAGCTGGACGACCACACGCTGCACTTCAATGTCTGGATCGACTTTCCCGTAGAGGACGTGATCGTCGCCGATGACGTCGCCTTCAGCATTTTTGCACGCCTTGCCGAGGACATATTCCTGTCAGCGCGGGTATTCGAGGACAGGGGGTTGCGTTACCGATTTCTGACGGGAACGGGGCTGGGAGGTCATCTGGGAAGCATCCATCTCACAGGACCTCATGCCGCCGAATTCGTCACCATGCACCGTCTCAGGATGATCGAGGGATCGCAGTACAACGCCTAGAACACCACGAAGGAGAGTTCGACCTCATGCCTACCGTTTCGGTCAACGGAGTCGGCGATATCGTCTGTGCCGAGGGTCGTCGCCTCGTCCTGGGTCTCGAAGCTGCCGGCATCGACATCCTCCATCGCTGCGGCGGAAACGCGCGTTGTGCCACGTGCCGGGTCGAGATTGTCGATGGGACGCCTAGCCCGATCACCCCAGCTGAGGAACAACGCCTGGCTCAGATTAGCGAGCGCAGAGAATCGACCAGGCTGTCGTGCCAAATCCAGGTGCGGACCGATCTGTCGATAGAGATCGCGCGTCGTCTGTCGGACAGCCCCGAACTGGGCGATGCCGGGCCCCGACCGATCGAGTGGCCCCTGGACCGGCCCCTGCCGCCAGAGTGACGTTGGGCCCACAGGCGAGGATGAACCGGCACCCTATCTCGCGGTATACTCTGTCCAGTCGTGCTAGATGGGGAGCTGGCGGTGCCCTGTACCCGCAACCCGCCTTAGCGGGGTTGAACTCCCTCTCGAGGTTTGACTTTGTGGGACTGACGGTGCCACGTGGTGTTGAGAGTTGGGTCCCATGCGGCGGGGAACTGTGAACCGGGTCAGGATCGGAAGATAGCAGCCCTAAGCAGCCATCCTCGGGTGATGTGGGGTCTCCCGGCTGGAGCCAACGAACACCGGTAAGCCGGAAGGTTTAAATCGACAGAGGGTGCACGGCTATCCTCGCCAAACAGAACGCGGCTGTCCAAACGGACAGCCGCGTTATTGTTGGCGGAAGGTGTCTTGAGGAAATCCCGATCCTGCCGGCCTTGCCGAAGCCTGCCCCCGATCCAGAACTTGTGGCGACATGTGTCGGACGGCAGCGCCGAACAATAACCACCGTGGAACACCGGCTCTGGCCCATACGCTATCGCGCGTGCGTTCGTCGTCGGACCGGCCGGCTGACTGGTTTGGTCTGTGGCGCTCGCCGGCGATTGTTGGCCTGGGCTCGCAGCGCCTGAATCTTCTCCTGGCGTGCCGCCTTGAATCGCACCAGGAAGATGCCCACCATGACGAGAAACGCGAGGAAGCAGAGGTACATCCAGATTCGATTCCCGAACGTGAATGGATTGATCTGCAGCAGCCGGATCAGGAAGAAAAACAAACCAGCCCCGAACACCCACAACGCAATGCTCGACGATTTTCGAACCGTCTTTCTCCTGATGTAGTCGCCGACTGGACGCGTCCATGGGCGATAGTACAGGTAGGAGGACGCAAGAAAGCCGCCTGCGAATATGAGCAGGAAAAGGGCGGAAAATGGCCCGAAGATCTCTCCAGCCACCGGTGCGCTGGTCAGGTAGTCCCAGTCAAACGGGTTCGTCATGGATCGCTCCCCCAACGTTTCGCGACCATGCGTCCCGGAGCGCTGCCGGTCCGCCTGGCGTCAGGACCATGAGTTGCTAGACCTGCTCGTAGATCAACGCTCGCTTGACCTGCTCGATCGCGTCCGTGACCTTGATGTCGCGAGGACAGGCGTCCGTGCAGTTGAAGATCGTGCGGCACCGCCAGACGCCGGACCCGGAGTTGAGGATCCGCAATCGATCGGCGGAGCCCTGATCCCGGCTATCGAAGATGAACCGGTGCGCGTTCACGATTGCGGCGGGCCCGACGAAGTCGTCTGAGACCCACGACACCGGACAGGCTGTGGTGCAGGCGGCGCACAGGATGCACTTGGTCGTGTCATCGAACCGGGCCCGATCCTCAGGCGATTGACGGCGCTCTCCGGAGCTGGGCGCATCGTCGGCGATCAGGTACGGCTTGACCGACTTGTAGGATTCGAAGAATGCCTCCATGTCCACCAGGAGGTCCTTCTCGATCCTGAAGCCCATCAAGGGCTCGATCGTGACCTTCTTGCCGAGGTCCTTCATCAGGATCTTGCACGCGAGACGGTTACGGCCATTGATCCGCATCGCATCCGACCCGCATATGCCATGGCCGCACGAACGCCGGTAGGTCAGCGTGCCATCGTGATACCACTTGATCTGATTCAGCGCATCGAGCACACGGTCGGTGGGTTCGACGTTGACAACGTACTCCTTGAACTCAGGCTTGGGATCCGTTTCCGGATTGTATCGCTTGATGCGGAGGGTGACTTCCACTCATCTGCCTTTCTTGCCCCTGACGTGGCCGGGAGAGGATTGCTTGGCCGGATACTGCGTAACGTCAGGTGGATGGGGTCGATCAGGTGAACTAGTACTTGCGCTCCTTGGGTTCGAACTTCGTTATGACTATGGGCTTCTTTTCGAGGCGCATTCCCCCCGCGGAGCGGGAGACCATGCTGTGTGCGAGCCAGTCCTTGTCGTCCCGGGCTTCGTAGTCTTCCCGGTAGTGCGCCCCCCGACTTTCGGTTCGCTCAAGCGAGCCGTAAACGATCGTCTCAGCGCAGTCGAGCATGCACCCCAACTCCAGGGCCTCGGTCAGCTCCGTGTTGTAGCACTTGCCCTTGTCCTGAATCGCGACGCTCTTGAACGCCTTCTGCAAGGTTTCGATCTCTCGCCAGGCTTCAAGCAGGCTGTGTTCCGACCGCACAACGGAGGCCTTATCCATCATGACTTCCTGCATGCGCGATCGGATGTCGGCCACGCGCTCGCCCTTGTCACGCTCAAGCAGGCAGCGGATCTCCTCGACTGCCCGAGCCTCGGGGTTCTTGGGCAGCGGCAGGAACTCGAGCTCCTGGATCTGGGAGAGCATGTGACGGCCGGCCCGGCGGCCAAACACGACAAGGTCGACAAGCGAGTTGGTACCGAGACGGTTCGCCCCATGTACCGAGACGCATGCCGCTTCGCCAGCGGAATACAGGCCCGGCACCGGCGTGCTGCTCGCGTCCCGGATCACCTGCGCATCGATGTTGGTCGCCAATCCACCCATCGCATAGTGCGCGGTTGGTTGGATGGGTATGCCTTCGTTCTTGGGTTCAACGCCCAGGTAGACCCGAGCGAAGTCCGTCACGTCCGGAAGCTTCTGATCGATCACCTCCGGTGGCAGGTGGGAGACATCGAGGAGGACATAATCCTTGCCATCGATGCCACGACCCTCCTTGACCTCCTGATAGATGAACCGGGACATCATGTCGCGTGGCGCCAGGTCCTTGAGGGTAGGAGCGTAGCGGGCGGCGAACGCTTCCCCTTCACCGTTGACAACAATGCCGCCTTCACCGCGCGCCGCCTCCGACACAAGGATTCCCAGTTTGTAGAGTCCGGTAGGATGGAACTGATAGAACTCCATGTCCATCAGCGGAACGCCATGGCGATAGGCCAGCGCCACCCCGTCCCCGGTTCCCGCCATGGCATTCGAGGTGATCTTGAAGACGCGGCCGAAGCCGCCCGACGCGATCAGGACCGTCTTGGCGTGGATAACGTGGATCTCGCCGGTCCTGATCTCATAGGTCACGACCCCGCAGCACTGTCCGTCTTCGGTGAACAGGATGTCGACCAGATGATGCTCGTCGAAGAAATTGACGGCATGCTTGATTCCCTGCTGGTACAGGGTCTGGATGATCATGTGCCCGGTACGGTCGGCGGCATAGCACGCTCGCCGGACCGGGCCGGCGCCGTAATCGCGGGTATGCCCTCCGAATCGGCGCTGGTCGATCCGGCCGTCTGGTGTCCGATTGAACGGGAGACCCATGTGCTCAAGTTCGTACACCGCGTCGATCGCCTCCTGGGAGAGAACCTCGGCGGCGTCCTGGTCGACGAGATAGTCACCGCCCTTGACGGTGTCGAACATGTGCCATTCCCAGTGATCTTCCTCGGTATTGCCCAAGGCGGCACTGATGCCTCCCTGGGCTGCTCCCGTATGGGACCGCGGCGGGTAGAGCTTGCTGACGACGGCAATGTTGGCTTTCCCGGCAAGCTGGATTGCGGCCATCAACCCTGCGCCGCCAGCTCCTACGATGACCGCGTCATACCGGTGGTACCCCATCAACGTGACTCCTTTGGACAGGTACGCGCGTCTCGCACCCGGCTTGCGTCGCCGAGCGTTGTACCCGCGGGCATTATGCGCGGCGGGACGGGGAGTGAGGACGGCCATTCATATGTTCAGTATCCCATTTTTTGCGCTCGCCGACTGAAGGTTTGCGCGGCACCGGCTAAGGGAATCGGCTAGTCGTGCCGCTGTTCGCCAGACCAGTCACCGATCCGGAACTCCGGCACAGCATGCTCACTCCGCTATACTTCGACCACTGGGAAAATGACGCGCCACAGGTATTGAGGTGGAAAGCGTTGATCGGGCCCGCTTCGGTGCAGCCGGGGCGGGCGGCATGCCGTCAGGAGATCAGATTGTCGTTGCCGAGTTCAGAACTCGTCGCCCGTGTGACCGCGCTTTCGAAACAGTTCGTCGACCCGATCGCCGACCTCGCAACGGCGATTGCCGCGGTACCCGCACCGACCAACGACGAAGCGGAACGGGCACGGTTCGTGGCGGAGACACTCACGGGACTCGGTCATGCCGATGTGACGGTGGATGACCTTTCAGACGTGGTCGGACGACTCCCCGGCAGGGATTCGTCGAAGGCACTGCTCCTTGCCGCCCACATCGACACCGTGTTTCCAAGGGAGACGGCCATTACGGTTTCGCGGGACGGTGACGTGCTTGCCGCTCCCGGAATCGGCGACAACAGCGTCAGTGTCGCCGCGGTCGCGATGGTCGGAAAGGCCCTCGAACAGCTAGGGCACGACCTGCCGGTAGACGTGTTCGTGACCGGCAACGTGGGAGAAGAAGGACTGGGTGACCTTCGGGGCATGCGGGCCGTGGTGGACTCGCTACCGCAGCTCCGTGGGGCAATCGCGGTCGAGGGACATAGCCTGGGCAGGATTACGAATCGAGCAGTTGGAAGCCGGCGGCTGCGCGTGACGGCCACGGGGCCGGGTGGGCACAGCTGGGGAGACGCGGGGCGGCCAAGTGCCATTCACGTCGTGGCAAGGCTCGTGGCTCGCCTGGATGCGATCGAGCTTTCCCGTGATCCCAAAACGACACTCAACGTGGGCCTGATCCAGGGCGGTATCAGCGTCAATACGATCGCTCCCGACGCGTCTCTGGTGATCGACATGCGCTCGACCAGCGCGGACCATCTCGCCCGATTGGTGACTCGGGTGGAGCGCGAGATTTCCCAAGAGAACGCCGAGCACATCTCAATGACATCCGAGGTAGTGGGCGATCGTCCCGCCGGTGAACTGCCCGAGGACCGTGGACTGGTGCCGATTGGGATCGGCGTGCTTCGGTCGCTCGGCATTGACGCAACGTGTGACGCCTCCAGCACGGACGCCAACATCCCGATCAGCCGGGGCATTCCATCCATGTGCATTGGCCTGACGAGTGGTGGCAATGTGCATCGGGTCGATGAGTACATCCGTCTGCGACCCTTGGCAACGGGATTCGCCCAGCTGCTGCTCGCCACGCTCCTAGCGACCGACGCCATCGCGAACGATTCGCTGGCCTGATCCAACATGTACTTCGCTGGTCCGGCCAGCCTGGAAAGTCCTTGTCCTCGTGACTGTATCAAGTCCTGGAACGCTGTCGAACGCGGACCGCTATGTCGCCATTGATGTCGAGACCACCGGTATCAACCCGGAGCGGGACGTCATCATCGAAGTCGGCATCGTGGTGTTCAGCCGCGATCGAGTAATCGAGCGCTATTCACAGCTGGTCAATCCCAGGCGGCCGGTACCCCGGGATATCCAGGCGCTAACCGGGATAGACGAAGCGGACCTGGCGACGTGTCCAACGATCGATACCCTAATCCTGGACATCCGCCGCCTGATCGGGACAAGTCCGATCGTGGGACATAACGTTGACTTCGATGTCTCGATGCTCCGCCGGGCCGGAATCGACGTGGTCAACCGGCAGCTCGACACCTACACGCTGGCAACGCTCGTCCTGCCCAA
>DASYVY010000591.1:0-6221 GCA_035936535.1 Thermomicrobiales bacterium
CGGCGAGGAACCTCCAAGCGGAAGGAATCGACATCCGGGCCATCACCGTTTGGTCGTTGCTTGGCGCGTTCGGCTGGAATCAACTAGTAACCGATGACGGAGGAGATTACGAGCCGGGTGTATTCGACCTGCGCGCCCCACGTCCCCGCCCCACGGCCATCGCTCACCTGGTGGCCGACCTTTCTGCTGGCAAGTCGCCAACCCATCCCGTGTTGGAGGTGCCCGGTTGGTGGCGTCGCCCATCGCGCTATCAGTACCCTCCAGTGGACCGTTGGGGAATGGATGTAACGCCGCCAGATGGGGTGGAGGTGCCCGTGGAGGCGCCGGGAATTCTCCTGGTCGGAGGACCCGGTGCCTTGGGAGAGATGTTTCTGGAGCGCAGCACCATCCGCGCTATTCCTTGCGCACGGCTCGACGGTGGGGCCTCAGCCTGGGCGGCCGGCACGTTGGCGACGATTGCGATCGATCGGCCCTGGGCCGTCGTCCTCACTATGTCCCCGGTAGACATCCACCCCGACGACGCGGCCGCTGTCGCTCGTGCCTGCGCGGGTTCCGGCATCGCACTCCTTTGCTGCTCGCCCGACGCCTCGGCGCCCCTAGAGGAACGGGGGCAGGCTGCACTGCTCGTGGAACATGCGATCCTCGACGCCTATCCAGATGCGCTGGTCATCTGGAGTGAGCCACTTCCAGGCCTTCAATCCGCTGCCAAGTCTACGCTGGAGTCGAACGCGCGCCAGATCGATTCGGACACCGCTGTCGCCGTGCGGGAACTTGTCGAAACCAGTCTGGACTTGTTGATCGACAAGGAGCGCGGTGTCTGGCGGTTGGTAATGGGCAAGGGCCAGACGTGGGATTGCGTGGCTCCTGTCTCGAAGGCGCACGCGGCCGAAGCATACCCGCTTGGACTGGCGGTCTGATGGCCAGCCCTCCCGCATGACGAAGGCGTTTTGAGCATGGCCCAGAGCCGGGAAGACGTCGTCCTCGATACCGACACGCTTCGCCGTGCGATCGCAGCCTCTCCATCATCCTTGACCGCAGACTGATTCCCCCCATCCGCGAATGCCGACACGCGCAGTTTCCCTGACCCGGCCATTAGCCTGAGGATAACCCCGCCCCGAATGGGGGCAGTTGGTGCAGCAGGCGTCGACCAGAGCCGTTCACATCGCCAACTTATCGGTATGATCAACATATGATCCAGGATCCGGATGAAATTCCGCACACCCAAGGGGCATCCAGTCCTCATGACCATGCGTTAGCCTGTGACGGACGTCATACGCGTGTCCCACGTCGCGATAATCCATCTGGTCCCGCTGTAGGAGGCCCCGCCGCCAGTCAGAAGTCCTGCTCCCCGCGCAATCAACAGGTGCAGATCGGACAAGGCGCAAGCATACGGACCCGGAAGGAAAGGACCCTTTTTCTGTGGAACAGCAGCTTCACCCTCGCCCTCAGATGACCCGGACCCGGTGGACGGATCTGTGTGGGCCATGGCGTTTCGCTCATGATGACGCGAACATCGGCCTCGACGAGGGCTGGCAGGGACGGGCAGATATCTTCGACAGGGAGATCATCGTGCCGTTTCCGCCGGAATCGCAGGCAAGCGGAATTGGCGATACCTATTTTCATCCCTATGTCTGGTATCGCCGCACCTTCGAGGTTCCGGCGGAGGATCGATCCGGCCGGTTGCTGCTGCATTTCGGCGCGGTCGATTACCGGGCCCGGGTATGGGTCAATGGGCAGCTCGTCGCCGATCACGAGGGTGGCCATACCCGCTTCACTGCCGATATCACATCGGCTCTTGTGAACGGAGAGCAAGTCGTGGTGGTCCGGGCCGAGGATCAGCCCCGTGATCTTTCCCAGCCCCGCGGCAAGCAGGACTGGGAGCCCGCTCCCCACAGGATCTGGTATCACCGGACCACCGGCATCTGGCAACCTGTCTGGCTGGAGCCGGTGCCGAACCTCTCGATCAGCAACGTCCGGTGGACACCCGACCTTGACCGGGGAACATTGGCCCTCCTCGTTTGCCTGAGCAATCAGCCGATGCACCCGGTCCGTCTCCGGGTCCGCCTTTCACTTCACGGAATTGAGCTTGCCAACGACACGTTCACTCTCGCCCACCGCGAGACCCGCCGCGACCTCTCCCTGGAGACGGCCGACATCACGATGAGCCGGGACCGGACCCTGTGGTCGCCTCGCTCCCCCAACCTGATCGATGCGGAGATCGAGCTGCTGAATGGTGACGTGACCGTTGATACGGTGATGTCTTATGCCGGTCTTCGCTCGTCCGGGTTCGCCGATGGCCGGTTCATGCTCAACGGCCGGCCCACCTATCTCAGGATGGTCCTCGCGCAGAATTACTGGCCAGAATCGCACCTTGCCGCGCCGAGCGAGGATGCGCTGCGGCGAGAGGTCGAGCTCATTAAAAAGCTGGGCTTCAACGGCGTGCGGATCCACCAGAAAGTCGAAGACCCGCGTTTCCTCTACTGGTGCGACCGCCTGGGCCTGATGGTCTGGGGCGAGATGGCGAACGCCTACACATTCTCTCCGGACGCGGTCGACAAGTTCACGCGCGAGTGGCTCGAGGTGCTCCAGCGCGACCACAGTCACCCGAGCGTCGTCGCCTGGGTACCCTTCAACGAGAGTTGGGGCGTGCCGAACATGGAACGGAGTGCGGCTCAGCGGGATTTCGTCCGCGCGCTGTATTACCTGACCAAGGCCATCGACCCGTCGCGGCCCGCCATCGGGAATGACGGCTGGGAGCACCTGATCGGTGACGTCTGGGGCGTGCACGATTACGCCTTGGACGGCGAGACGCTGCGGGAGCGGTATGGATCGTTCGACGCGCTCGAACGGACGATCCGGGAAGTACGCCCGCATGACCGCACCATTGCCTTCCCGGACAGCAAGCGAAACGGTGAGCCGATCATGCTGACGGAATTCGGTGGCATCTCGTACACGCCGCGTCCGGGCACGGTCTGGTTTGGCTATGGAACGGTAACGACCAGCGACGCTTTCCTCGAGAAGTACGACGAGCTGGTCTCGGCCATCCTGGACTCACCGGCGATCGCCGGCTATTGCTATACCCAGCTCACCGACACCGAGCAGGAGACCAACGGCCTCCTTACCGAGGACCGTACGCCGAAGCTCGACATGGACGCGATCCGCGCCATCAACCAGCAGCCGTCGAAAGCAATGCCGAGCGAGGTAATCCGGCAAATCCAGTACGCGGCCGAGGTAACGTCGTTTGAAGGAACCGGGTGATCGATGTGCGGCTCCCGCTCGGGAAGCGGTGGCCCGGAGGAGCTGGCTCCAGATAGGTGAGACCGGCGGGCGAACCGGTAATGGCGCCCTCCCGAAGCCAGGACACGCGCGTGCCTCGTACATCAACCTCTCACGAGACGTCCACCCGGTGTGCGAAACCTCAACAACACGAGAACGGGCACCCAAGGGTGCCCGTTCTCGTGCATGACCGGTAGCAAGCGACGCGTGACAGCCTCGCTCGAGCGATCCTAGGCAGCCTTGGCCTCCCGGCCGGACTTGCCCATCGTCCGGAGGCAGCGCGTGCAGATGTTCAGCCGGAGCCCGACCCCGTTCACCGTGATCCGCTTCCGTTGCACATTAGGCCGAAAATCACGGCTCGTGCGTCGCTTTGAAAAGCTCACATTGTTGCCAAACGTCTTGGCCTTGCCACAAACGTCACACTTCCCGGCCATGGCGGATCTCCCTTCAGGACAAGTTGGTCGTGTACTCAATCGGGTGCCGCCGTGCAGGGCGGAACATGGTTACGTTGCTCGCTCGGTAAAGATGCCCGCGAGGCTGGCTGGGTCGCGTACCGAGCAAGCGCATCGGGCGGAGGCGGGACGTCACCGCATAAGCCACTGGCACCCGCCGCCCCACTACCCGAGTATGTCTGCGGGCGAGCCACCTGACCCCTTCCCGCTCATTTGGACGTAAAAGCGGCGTCGCCTGCCGGACGACGCCAATCCAAGGCGATATCCTAGCATATTCGCTCCATCTACGCCATTTCTAAGGCGCTCGCCGTCCCGACGTACGCCTTCCAAGGTGGACGGTTGAGTCAAACTACCCGATCATCGTGGAACCTGCCATGCGGAGTATGCTTGCGGAATTATTGACGTGCGCCGCACCATGCGGACCCGCAAGGAAACGATGTGTTCCGGGGGACAGGCAGATGTCCATGTCGCGTTCATCCGAGTCGGTGCAACGGCCCGGTGGCAAGGTCGAGGTAGCGGACAGCGCGATCGCGACCATCGTCCATGAAGCCGTGCTCTCCTGCTACGGGATCGTCGATCTCGCGCCGCGATCGCTGACCTCGGCGATCGGACGGCGGCTCGGCATCGCCAGCGGAGTGCGCGGAATCGAGATCGAAGTCAAGGACAACCGCGTGTCGATCGAGCTTTCCGTCGTCATGGAGTACGGCACCCCCATTTTCACCGTGGCGTCCAACGTGATGCAGGCCGTCAAATTCCAGGTCGAGCGCCTTCTCGGCATGGAGGTCGAGCGCGTGAACGTCAACGTCGATGGCCTGCACGTCAGTCAGGACCCCCGGAGTTCCACGTGAGTGACGTAGTGTCCCGCCGCGACGCCGCATCCGCCGCGGCAATGGTTTGGGATGGACCCAAGTTGGCCGAAGCTTTCGCCCTCGCCGCCGCCTGGCTCGATCACCATCATGAACGTGTCAATGCGCTGAATGTCTTCCCGGTGCCGGATGGGGACACGGGGACGAACATGGCGCTGACAATGCGGTCAGCGCTGGAAGCGGCCGCCGACCCGGCGCCATCGGCGGGCGATGTCGCCGCGAAGATCGCCTACGGCGCCCTGATGGGTGCCCGGGGGAACTCCGGCGTGATCCTCTCTCAGATCTTCCGTGGGTTCGCCGGTGCGATCCAGGCACGCGACGAGATCGACGGCGAGGACCTCGCCCGCGCGCTTACCGGTGCCCAAACCATGGCCTACAAGGCGGTCATGCGCCCCGTCGAGGGCACAATGCTGACCGTGATACGCGGGGCCGCCGAGCGGGCCGCTGTCGCGGCACAGCGCACGCCATCGCTCATCACCATCCTGCACGAGGCCGTGCTCGGCGCCCAGAAAGCGCTGGATTCCACCCCGGAGCTCCTCGACATCCTCCGGCAGGCCGGAGTGATCGATGCCGGTGGCCAAGGCGTGGTGTTGATCCTCGACGGGCTCGAGAAGTACGCGAATGGCGAGTCGGTGGCATTCGCCGATGAGGGCAGCTCCGGTGCAGTGGGCGCCAACATGGCCTTCCTCGACCAGGTCGATGCGCTTCACGGTGAGGACGCCTTCGGATACTGCACCAACTTCATGGTTTTCGGCTCCGGCATGGACTTCGACCGCTGCCGGGATGACATTGCTGCCATGGGCCAGAGCGCGGTGATCGTTGGAGACGAGCGCATCCTCAAGGTGCATATCCACACGCTCGATCCCGGCTCGGTCCTCGCTTATGCGGTCACGCTGGGCGATCTCGACCAGATCAAGATCGACAACATGTCCAAGCAGACGGAGGCACTGTCGACTCAGCGCTCGGAGGCGGCAAGATCCGCCTCGCCACCTCCCGGGAACCTTGCGGTCGTTGCCGTTGCCGCCGGGGACGGGATCGCCGATGCACTGACGACCATGGGAAGCACCGCGATCGTGCGGGGCGGCCAGACCATGAACCCAAGCACCGAGGACCTGCTCGGCGCGGTCGAGGCGCAGCCCGTCGACAAGGTGATCGTGCTGCCCAACAACAAAAACATCGTCCTCACCGCCAACCAGATTGCCAGCCTGACCGAGAAGCAGGTCCGCGTCGTCCCCACGACCTCGATTCCCCAGGCACTGGCGGCATTGGCCGTATTCAACGCCGAACACTCCATCGACGAGAATGCGTCCAACATGACAAGAGCTCTCACGACGATCCAGACCGTCGAACTGACGCATGCGGTGCGCGATGTCGTGTTGAACGGGGTTTGCGTATCCTCCGGGCAGACGATCGGCCTGCTCGATGACGAGTTGATCGCCGCCGGGGACAGCCTGACCGACGTCGCCACGACGGCCATCACGCGGATCGATCGTGATGATGCGGAGTTGGTCAGCGTCTTCACCGGCAAGGACGCCAGCGACGACGATACCGCAACCATGCGTGGAATCCTCACCGACGCGTTTCCGGACGCGGAGGTTGAGGTGCATGATGGCGGCCAACCGCATTA
>DASYVY010000592.1:0-2235 GCA_035936535.1 Thermomicrobiales bacterium
TCGAAGTTGCTGAGCATGTAGTCGATCACGTCCTGAGGCTGCGCATTCGCGGGAAACGTATAGGTATCCGGGAACAGGAACCCCTCCAGCCCTTGCCCCTCCGGCACATCCTCCAGGAAGGACCAATCCTCGGCATTCCCCGGCGATTTGGCGGCATCGATGAACGCCTGGGGATCACCGGTCCACCCGGCGTCCACGAGCGTCGTCGCATATTCCTCGATCCGCTGCCCCTCGATGAACGTGACGTCGATCGCTTCCGCTGGCTCCGCCGCCGCGTCCTGCTCCGCGGCCTCCTCACCCTCTTCCGGAACGGTAATCGCGTTGATGATCTCGTTGACGCTCATTCCGCGCCGAAGCGTGTAGGTTCCCGGTTGGAGCTCGGCGCCGGAAAATCGGTAGCGGGTTTCGAAATACGGACCCAGCCGGACGAGGCCAGCGTCCGTAAGCTTGCTGGAGAGGGTGCTGCCGGTATCCTCGGCGGTCACTTCGATGGTGACCGGCCGGCCAACTTCTTCAGGCTGGGTCCGGTCCGTCCAGTAATCGAAGAATGCCGCACTCCCAGCGATTACCACGGCGGAGACGACCAGCACACTGATGATCTTCAGCGTCTGGGTGAGGACGCGAACCACGGAAACGTTCTCCTGGGGCGAGCGAGGACCCACGTGTGCATTGCAGCATGATGGTGGAAGGACGGGTGTGGGACGCGGGACATATGATGAGCGTGGGCGCTGACAACAGGGATCGCCCTGCAGTTGCACCCTATTCTAGTCGTGATGTTCCCGGCTGACCAAATCATGGCCGATACGATGCAGCCCGCCACCCCTTCCAACCCGCCGCTGACCGTGATCGTCGGGCCGACCGCCTCCGGAAAGTCGGCGTTGGCACTGCGCCTTGCCCAGCAGTTTCCAGTTGAGCTGGTCAACGCCGACGCACGGGCCTTTTACCGGGCCATGGACATCGGAACGGCGAAACCGTCCATAGATGATCGCGCCCGGGTTCGCCATCACCTGATCGACATCCTCGATCCGGCGGAGCCGATGTCGCTTGCGACGTTTCAGGACCTGACGTTCGACGCGATCGCGGACATCCATGGCCGCCATAGGCTCCCCGTCCTGGTGGGCGGGACGCCGCAGTACGTCAATGCGGTCGTCGAAAACTGGTCGATTCCACGGGTTCCGCCAGATGTCCGTTTCCGGGCAGCGCTGGAAGATGAAGTGGAACAGCATGGTGTTGCGCCCTTGCTGGAGCGGCTCAGCCTGATCGACCCGTTGGCGGCAGGGCGGATTGGGCCGAACGCCCGCAGGGTCATCCGCGCGCTCGAGGTGTTCCGGGCCACCGGCTCGCCGATCTCAGCGCTTCAGGGCAAGGGACCTCCCCGCTATGACACCCTGGAGATCGAGCTTGTCGTGGATCGGGCTCGGCTCTACGAGCGGATCGACCGCCGGGTGGACTCGATGATTGGGGACGGGCTGATCGACGAGGTACGGGGATTGATCGCTGCCGGTGTTCCGCCTGACGCTACAGCCCTCTCGGCGATCGGCTACCGGCAGCTCCTGCCCTATCTTCGGGGTGAGATCAGTCGCGAGGCAGCGATCGAGCGTATCAAGTTCGATACGCACCGGCTGGTCAGAAGCCAGCAGACTTGGTTCCGCCGGAATCCTCGCATGGTTCGGGTTGATATGGATGCAGCGGACGCCGGCAGGCGGGTCGTGGACCTCGTTGAAGAACACAGCGGCGGATGGCTCCGGGCGGCCCCGTCACGGGGATGAGTGCCGCATGCCGATCCCGGCCACCGCCGGAGACCGTCACCCGGGACGCCTGCGGTATACTACTGTCGAAAAGGAAGCGTCAAGGAATGGGGCTTCCAGCGCGTCCCCGCAGCACCTCCAAAGACCGGGTAGCTGGCCCGCAACCGGGCACCCCCAACCCAAACCGATGATCCATCAGCCGAGGAGCACTCCATGACCGACACGATCGCCGCCGACACCCGAGCGCCACACTTTGCCGAGTATGCGCATCCGGAAGTGCTGGTCACCACCGAGTGGCTTGCAGAGCACCTGGACGATCCTAACGTGCGGGTCGTCGAGTCCGATGAAGACATCCTCCTCTACGAGATCGGCCACATACCGGGCGCCGTCAAGCTCGACTGGCACACCGACCTCCAGGATCAGGTCAAGCGGGACTTCGTCGACAAGGAGGCCTTCGAGAACCTGCTCGAGGAGCGCGGCATCAGCA
>DASYVY010000593.1:0-2130 GCA_035936535.1 Thermomicrobiales bacterium
TGGGCCAGGACTTCCTCGACCTCCGCCGAACGCACATGCGCACGGCGCCGCTCGAGATCCTCCAGCACATGACGGTAACTTTCCAGCTCGGGGGCATCGATCAGGCCACGCAGAGTCTCCTCCGGCAGGGCGAGGATCTCCGGCTGGAGGAAGGCGAGCGCCTCACCCGCCTGGATTGACGCCATGACCGCCCGCTCGTAACGACCGTTGGCCTCGGTGTTGGTGGTGTCCTCGTCTCGCCTCAGGCTGGCGTAGACCACCAGCCGGGTGAGCAGCTCCTGCACGGCGAAGATCGACTCAAGGCCTTCCCTGGCGACACGGGCGCTCTCTCCAAGCTTGCCCCGGAACGCGACCGCGCGGTCAAGATACTCGGGCAACTGGCCGAACTCCGTTTCCCACACCTCCTCCGTCGGGTAGATGGTCGTAAGGTCCCACGTATGCTCGACCGCAATCTGGTCGCGAGTGAGAACATCCGAAGTGGCACCTTGGGTGGCTACCGATGCCGCTGCTGATGTGGCAGGCTCTGTCATTGAGGACTCCTCATGAAACGCGAACGGTGGATCGCGTGGCAATGCGATTCCGGATGCGGTATGCTGCCCGGCCAACCTTCATGGGTCGGGTCACGTGTCGCCTGCGCCGTGTTGCGCACGGCACCAGAATACCGCCATTTTCGCTCGGCCCGATGCGGGGCCGGCGAGGTGTCGCGGAAGAACTGTGTGTCCACAACGCTGGACGCAGGTATCGTGGCGTGCCATCGGCGTCACGATGCGGAGGGGTCCATGCGCCTGTACGTCGAGCTGGCCCGGCGGTCCTTCCGGCAGCAACTCACCTACCGGGGCGCGGCGCTCGCCGGGCTGTTCACCAACAGCATCTTCGGCCTGATGATCGCCGGCGTCTACATGGGGTTGTACGCCTCTGAAGATCCTGCAGGTGATGTGGTCGTCCGCGGCTGGAGCGCTGACGAAACGCTCACGCTTGTCTGGATCAACCAGTCGCTGTTGATGACGGTCTACATGTGGGGCTGGTGGGAAGTCATTCGGACGATCCAGTCCGGCTCGATCGTCACCGATCTGCTCAAGCCGATGGATTTCCTCTCCTACTGGCTTTCCCGGGACCTCGGGCGGGCGGCCGCTCACTTCCTGATTCGCGGCCTTCCCACGTTCGCGGTCGGAAACCTGTTCTTCGACCTGCTTCCGCCTGGTTCCGTCCTGCGTTGGGGAGCGTTCATGCTCTCGATCTTGTTTGCGGTGGTGGTGAGCTTTCTCTTTCGGTTCATGCTCAACCTCGCCGGTTTCTGGATCTTCGATCATCGCGGGCTGAATTACGTGGCCATGGCCAGCCTCAACCTGCTGTCCGGTTTCCTGATCCCGCTCGCCTTCTTTCCAGGGCCACTTCGCGCGCTCGCGGACGCACTTCCGTTCCGCGCGATCATCATGATCCCGAACGAGATCTACCTCGGGCAGATCTCCATGTTTCAGGGGCTGGGACTTCAGATGGGCTGGATCGCCATCATGGTGCTCGGCGCCCGCTGGATCATGAGCCGGGGGGAGAAGAAGGTGGTGATCCAGGGTGGATAACGTTCGCCTCGTTCGGGACGACCTGGATGTCGCCTGGCGCATCGCAAGCCTGCGCATCCGCGGGCAGATGCAATATCCGGCGTCGTTCCTGATGCAGATCTTCGGCAACTTCATCATCAACCTCGGCGAGTTGGTCGTGCTGTTCGTCCTGTTCCAGCGATTCGATAACCTTGGGGGATGGACGCTTGGTGACGTGCTCTTTCTGCACGGCATGAGCCTCGCCATGTTTGGTATCGGCGACACGTTGTCGCAGGGTCTCCGGTCAGTTCCCGAGCTCATCCGCGAGGGTGCGTTCGACCGCCTACTCATCCGACCGATGTCCTCGTTCGTCCAGGCTCTCGTCTCTGAAGTGTCCCTCCGGCATCTCGGCTTGCTGGCGCAGGGATTCCTCGTCTTCGGTGTGGCGGTCAGAATCGTCGATGTCGACTGGTCCCCGGCAAAGATCGCGTTTCTCGGCATCGTCATCATCAGCGGAGCGGCGCTGTTCCTCGCGCTTTTCACGATCGAGGCGATCGTCAGCTTCTGGACCGTGAATTCGCTGGAAGCGATCAAC
>DASYVY010000594.1:0-8229 GCA_035936535.1 Thermomicrobiales bacterium
CTCCCATCCCGAGTTAACCAGCCGGCATCGCGTTGCAGGACCCGTCGGCGCTCATGCAAGCATATCCTGCGTCACATGGACCATGATGGCCGCTCGCTACGGGGTCGGCAACAGCGGAGGATGTGGCACCGAGGCGCCGAACGCCAGACAGAACCAGGGCGGCGGGCTAACCGCCGATCTGGGACATCCCGCGAATCGTGTTCCGCTCGCCTTCGGCGACACGATGCCCCCACGGTTTGCGCCAGACACCCGAGCGCACTCGCTGCAGCATCTCATCGTCCGTGGCGCCCGCGCGCATCATGTCGCGAAGGCTCACCTCGTCCGGACGCAGCAGGCACAACCGGAGATTGCCGTCCGCGGTCAGCCGCACCCGGTTGCAGGATTCGCAGAACGGCGCGGAGATCGGGGAGATAAACCCGATCGTCCCGCGCGCGCCTGGGATGCGCCACGTCCTGGCTGGATCGGAGGGGTCAGCCGACACGGGCTCCAGGGCACCGAATTCCGCCTCCAGCCGGGATTTCGTCTCGTCCGATGTGACGAGGCCCGCGTCATAGACGACCCCGACCCCTTCCATCGGCATGATTTCGAGGAACCTGACTTGCCAATCACGGTCGATCGTCAGGCGAGCCATGTCGGCCACGTCGGCATCGTTCTGGTCGCGGACGACCACGGTATTCAGTTTAATCGGTGTCATGCCGGCAGCTTCCGCCGCCTCGATGCCCTGCCAGACCAGGTCAAATCGACCACCACGCGTCATCATCTTGAACTTCACGGGGTCAAGCGTGTCGATACTGATATTCACCCGGTCAAGACCGGCATTCTTGAGGTCGCCGGCAAGGCGCCCGAGCAATAGCGCATTCGTCGTCATCGACAGCTCTTCGATGCCCTCGAATGCCTTCATCTCCCGGACGATATCGACAAGGTGTGGGCGAATCGTCGGCTCGCCACCCGTCAGCCGCAACTTGGTGAACCCGAGTTTCGCGCAGAGTCCCACAACCCGGACCAACTCATCGTCCGTCAGCATCTCGTCGCGGGGCTGGAACTTCATGCCGATTGCCGGCATGCAGTACAGGCAACGAAAGTTGCACCGGTCGGTCAGGGAGATGCGCAGGTAGTTCATCCGGCGACCGAACGCATCGCGGGGTCCGGAGCCAGGAGCGTTCTGAGGAAGGATGGTGACAGGAGCGACCATGGACATCTTACTTTCGGTTGGATGAAGGGGAGTTCGACATCGCTGGCTGGCTATTCAGCCATTGACTATCTCTGCGCCAACCCTAGCGCAGCGCAGCCGAACCGTCAATGGAGACCGAGTTCGCATGGCGCCCCGGTCCCCGCCTGAAAAGGGGCTGGATCAAGTCAGGACAGGGATGTACCGATGCTCTCGAGTCTGGGGATGATCGTGTCGTAATCCTCGATGCACATGATCGCCACGACATCCCCTCGCTTCGCCATCCCCAGGGCCAGTTCGAAACCCTCCATCTCGGACGATGAAGTGACGTGGTCGCTTGCAGACGTCTTTGCCAGTCCCGTGCGGATCAGTTCCAGTGACTCGCCCGGTGCCCTGCCTCGCAGATACCTGACCGTGTCCTTGGCGATCACCATGTCCGACGTCGTGCCCGCGATCCTACCCAGGGCAATGAAGACGTCGTCGCCACGGTCCCCCGCGGTACCAACCACCGAGATCAAGCGTCCCCCGCTCCCGACGAAGCTGCGTCCAAACTCCAGCAGGTTGCGCAGGCCCAACTCGTTATGGGCGAAGTCGACGATCACGATTGTTCCATTGACGTCGTAGACGTTGAGCCTGCCGCGGTTCTGGTCGGACCTGTTTCGAAAGGCCGCCAGGCCCGCCCGAACCTGGTCCGCCTCCAGACCGATCGCGAGGCAGGCGGCAGCGGCGCACAAGGCGTTCTCCAGCATGTGCCTGGCTCGCCCACCAAAGGTGATGGGAATGTCACCAAGCGATGTCAGCACCGTTTCAGCACGATCATGTCCCCACACCACCTGGCCATCGTGAACCCACAGCGCCCATCCCGCGTCGGCAACATGCTGGGCAACAACCGGGTGGTCCGCCCTGCGGGTGATGAGAAAGGGGCGTGCGCTGACGTGCTCGCGCATTGCCAGGACGCGGTGGTCGTCGGCGTTGAGCACCGCGAAGCCACTCGCCCTTGTCACCGCAGCCACTACCCGCTTGACTTCTGCCAACCCTTCGATCGTGTGAACACCGTGGAGGCCGAGGTGATCGGGCGAGATATTGGTGACCACGCTGACATCATTGCTTTCGTATCCGAGTCCCCGTAGCAGGATGCCGCCGCGAGCCGTCTCCAGCACCGCGATATCAACGGACGGGTCGCTGAACACGCGAGCGGCGCCCGCCGGGCCAGTGAAATCCCCTTTGAGCACGAGTTCCTGCTGAATGTAGACGCCGGATGAGGATGTCCAGCCGACTGTTCGCCCCGCTTGCATGAGGATCGAAGCGACCAGACGAGTGGTTGTGGTCTTCCCGTTTGTCCCGGTGATGCCAATCACCGGCAACGTACGCTCACTATCCGGGTGCATCCCGGGCGCATCATCGTCCTGCGAATCGCTGGCGAGGATCGCCCTGAGGTCGTCAATGCGAGCGGGAACGTCAAGCGATTCAGCCGTCAGGATATCGACCGCCGTCTGCGCGATCGATTCGCCCAGACGCCGGTGAGACCAGGCAAATGCCACCGCGAAATGGTTTGGCTCCTCCATCGGTCGGGAGAGCACATGAGGTCGATCGGCACCGGCCCGGTCATGGAGGACATGGATGAGTTCTTCGAGGAGGCTGAAGAGCCGGGCCTCGTCGACCGGTATCATGGTGGAGGCCCCGAAACCTTCCAATGGGTCGCCGAGTACCACCCGCATCGCACGTTGCTCGTGAACCCGGATCTCGTCACCGCCCGTATCAAGCTCTAGCTTGATCGCCGGCCGAAGCATGAACAGGTTCGGCCCATCAAGATCGCGAATCTCAACGATCTCCATTGCGCACCTCGTGCCGGACGAATGGTCAGCGAACCGTGCCGGTCGATGTTCGTGTTGACTTGATGGGCCAGATGCTCTGGCAAGGGGCCTGCTATACGGCGAACTGGATGCCCACGGCGATGATGTTGTACACCGCATGAGTGATGATCGCGGCAGTCGTCCCGAAATACCGCCGTTCGAGCCCCAGTATCACACCCACACCGAACAGGCCGAGAAGGACGAACGAGAAGTCGTATTGCACATGGAGTGCCGTCCAGAATAATGCCGCGATCACGATGCCGTAGCGAGGCTGAACCGCTCCCCTGAACAGTACCTCCTCCCCGATCCCCGCCGATAATCCGATGAACAGTGCGCCGATCGGATTCTGCAGCCCGCTGGTCATCTGCTCCATGGTTTCTTCGAGGTTGTTGACCACATCGGGCTGAAACGCAGCGGTGAGGATTGAACCGATCGTACTCGCCGCGAAACTGGGGATCACAAAGGCCAAGCCGAGACCTATGGTTTTCAGGTCCGGTGCGCGCAGCCCAAGGCGTTCGGTCGCCTGGGGGCCGGTCCGGTGAATGCGGTAGCCCACCGCGGCATAGGCCACCAGGACGAAGGTTGCCGCGTTGAGCACGAGCCAGACGACATTGCCCGTCAGCGCGGTTGTCGTCGCGCTGTCCGTCTCGACCGGGCCGGTGAGCATCGCCTGGACTACGAGGAAGGTCATGACCGCGAGGATCATCGCCAGTCCCGAGAGATCGATTGGCGATGCCGGGTCCATCGGAGTGACCGAGGCAACCAGCTTCCGGAATGGGCGGATCAGCGGAAGGGAGAAGGCAAGTCCCAGCCCCAGGATCAGCAGCCCGCCATCCATCCCGTTTGTCGCCAGGGCAAGACCGGCGACGCTAAGGAGGCCGCCTGGCAGTCCAAAGAGCAGGTAGATTCCAACGTTTGCGGAGCGGTCGGTCCGCGCCCGATTGGACCAGAACACCAGCCCGTACACGACCGCAACCAGGAGAACCGACGAAAGAACTGACAGGATTGCGTCCAGCATGTGCGGGTAACTGCCCTTTACCGTCAATCAGGCGGCGAATCGATGGTTTCAGAGAATGCGACATTGGCACATTGGTGCTCGTATCACCTACCGTCGTGAGTATACGCGCGTGCCCGAATTCTCAATGCCGGAAGGCATCCGGCCCGGTGCTAGACTGTGGACGTTCTTCACAAGATCGATCGTTCCCATACCAGGCACCGCATGCACGCGATCACCACAGACCAGCATCCCGGGAGTTGCAGCGACGTGACGGACAACGGATCACGGCGACAAGCCAGACAACCAGGGGAGCCAGCGGCGCAACCGCGGCAGCGTCGAGGTGGCCTGGGCCGTGGGCTGGATTCCCTGATCCCGACCCGACCAGAACCCGAACCGTCTGTAGAATCGGACGAGGGCAAGGGGCTGCTCGAGCTTTCGATCGACGACATCACGCCCAATCCGTACCAGCCCCGAACGCATATGGATCGGCAGCGACTCGAGGAGCTTGCCGAATCGATCCGGATCCACGGGCTTGTCCAGCCGCTGCTGGTCGCCCGTGACGGCGATCGTTTCGTGCTGATCGCGGGCGAGCGGCGCTGGCGTGCCGCCAGGTTGGCCGGCCTTGCCACGGTGCCGGTTGTCGTCAAGCAGGCGGCCCCGCAGCAGATGCTGGAACTGGCGATCATCGAGAACGTTGTCCGCGCGGATCTGAGCCCCCTGGAGGAAGCCGTCGCCTACCGGCAGCTGATCGAGGAGTTTGGACTGTCGCAGGCGGACGTCGCCGGTCGGGTCGGCCGCTCACGAGTCAGCGTGACCAACACGCTGCGCCTCCTCAACGCTCCCGAGCGCGTGCGGGATGCCCTGGCGGCCAACCAGATTACCGAAGGTCACGCCCGGGCCCTGCTTGGGTTGGGCACGGCAGCCGATCAACTGGCGGTTCTGGAACAGGTGCAGGACCGCGGCTTGAGCGTGCGGCAGACCGAGGACCTGGTCCGCCGCTGGATGTCCGGCAACGCTGCTATCAAGCGCGACGACCATCCCCGGGACCCAGACGAGGCGCGGGTGGAGGATCGGCTGCGCACGGCGCTTGGCACCCGGGTGGCATTCCGCAAGTCCGCCAAGGGGGCAGGCGGCTCCCTCACGATCCAGTTCTTTTCCGACGAGCAACTTCAGGCGATCTACGACCGCCTAGTCGGTGAGGAGTTATGGTAGGTGCCGGACCAGCCCACTTCCGGACGATATACTCAGTAGACGATGATCCATGCACCGGGGGAAAGTTCCCGGGCAAGCAAACGCGTTGAACATTGCAAGGAGTCAGATCCATGGCCACTCGCGAAGACATCACTCGCTCACTCCAGGAGATGAGCGACCGCGTCATGCAACTCCGGGGGCGTCTTTGACCTCGCCAACGACGAGCGCGAGATCGAGGACCTGGAGCGGCGCAGTGCAGAGCCGAATTACTGGGACGACCAGGAGACGGCCCAGCACGAGATGCGACGTCTCGGGGAGCTGAAGACGCGACTGGACACCTGGAACAGCGTTGCCAAGTCCGCATCGGACCTTCAGGACCTGATCGAGATGGCCGCCGGTGATCCGGAGATGGTCGAGGAAATCGAATCCGAGCACGATGCCCTCAAACTCCAGCTGGATGCGCTGGAACTCGAATCCGCGTTGAGCGGACCGCACGATCGGTCCAATGCGCTCCTGATCATCCACTCGGGCGAAGGCGGCGTCGATGCCCAGGACTGGGCCTCGATGCTGAGCCGGATGTACCTGCGATGGGGTGAGCGAAAGGGGTTCAAGACCGAGCTGCTCGATACCACCGACGGCGACGAAGCGGGGATCAAGAACGCCACGATCGAGGTCCGGGGCCCCAATGCCTATGGCCTTCTCCGGGGAGAGGGCGGTTCCCATCGGCTCGTTCGATTGTCGCCATTCGACTCGGCACACCGGCGTCATACGGCGTTTGCGCTCGTCGAGGTCATTCCCGAGATCGAGTCGGATGCCGAGATCGATCTCAAGCCGGATGACGTCCGCATCGACACCTACCGCTCGTCAGGGGCGGGTGGACAGCACGTCAACAAGACGGATTCGGCGGTCCGCCTGACGCACCTCGCGACCGGAATCGTGGTCACCTGCCAGAACGAGCGAAGCCAGACCCAGAATCGGGAGACCGCGTTCAAGATCCTTCGTTCGCGCTTGCTGGATCTTCGCCTCAAGGAGGAGGCGGACGAACGATCGCGGCTGAAGGGAACGATGACGGCGGCCGGGTTCGGCAGTCGTATCCGGTCTTACGTGCTGCATCCCTATACCCAGGTTACCGACCACAGGACGGAGACGAGTGTTGGCGATGCACAGGGCGTCCTCGCCGGTGGGCTTGATCCTTTCATCGACGCCTATCTCCAGTACCAGATCACTCCTGAGGAAGCCACGGCGTGATTAGACGCGGGATGTTCGGGTCGCTGCTTGCCATCGTCGCCCTCCTGATCGTGTTCTCAGGAGGGCCGACGTGGCGACTGCCCGATACGAGGGCGCAGTTGTCATCTCCGGCTGCTGTCACGCCGTTGGAAGCGACGACGGAGGCGGCGATTGACTTCCCGAGAAGGATTTTGCTTACCGGCACGGTCGACGTCACGGGACTTGAGCTATCCTCCTCCAGCTCCGTCGATGCGTTCTACCGCATCGGGAGCGACCCAACGCTGCACATGGCGGCGGGAACGGACCGGATCGCGCCCCGCAATGGCAGCGTTCGCGTCGAGGTGGACCTCGACCTTCAATCCGCCTTCGTTCCCGCCGGCGTCGAGTTGGGCGTGTTCTGGCGGGTGCCGTTGGCCAACGGAAGCTATGCGGAGTCTGTGTCCACCCCGGTGTCCTGGTTCGATGACCGGTGGAACTGGCAGACGCTGGAGTCCAGCCAGATAACGTTGCGCTACTTCGACCTTGATACGGAGTTCGCGGCAAAGATCCTGGAATCGGCCCAGACGACGGTCTCGGACCTCGAACGGCGGTTCGCGCTCCCGCGAAGTGCTGCCATCTCGATCTGGGTCTACCCGTCCGCCGACGCATTTCGGGGCGCACAGCAACCAAACTCACGGGAAGCGGTGGCGGGTGCATCGTATCCGGGGTACTTGCTCATCACCGCGATCATCCCGGAGGGCAACTTTCGGGAGATCGGGCGGGTGATCCCCCACGAGGTCAGCCACCAGATTCTCCAACAGGCCACGGAGAATCCCTTTACATTGCCGCCGCTCTGGTTCGATGAGGGCATCGCCACGCACTACCAGATCGGTGGCACGGAGGGATTCCTCGACATGGTGGTCCGGGCCCGCGAGCGCGGAGAGCTGTTTGCCATTGAGTCGCTGGACGCCAGTTTCCCGTACGCTCCCGAGCAGGCCACGTTGGCGTACGCAACGAGCTGGAGCGTCATCGCCTACATTCGCGAGGTCCATGGCGACGCGGGCATCGCCGCGATGATTCGCGCCTTCGGCACCGGCATGCCATATGCCGACGCGATCGAAACAGCGCTTGGCATGACGCGCGACGACCTTGACCAGGAGTGGCGAGTATGGATCATGCGACGTTCGGCGACTACCGCCGGATTAGCCAGTGCCGCATGACTACCACTCAGTTCCACGTAAGGGAGCTATGACGGTATGTACTGGACCAAGAAGCATGTACTGGTCTGCACGGCGGTTCACTGCAACCAGAAGGGCGCGATGGACGTGGCCGGCCGTCTTCGCCTCGAGATCATCCGGAAGGGGCTCGACACGGAAATCCTGGTGAATAACTGCGGAACCATCGATCTCTGCGATATCGGTCCGAATGTCGTCGTTTATCCGGACAACATCATCTATCGCGGCGTCCAGGTGAAAGACATCAAAGAGATCGTGGAGCACCTGAAGGGAGGTCCGGTCGTCGAGCGACTCATCGTCTCACGTGATTCGGATGAAGAACGCAAACGGCGCGACTTCTACGAACAGGCGGTCCAAGACGACGAGCGTCATCCGCCCGACCGAATTGCCGCCCTTGCGGGCAAGTTTGCGCTCGATGACGCCTGGATCGCCGAGCAGATCAGGCGGGGATTCATGGCGCGCAAACCCGATCCCGAATCCGGAGAGGAGTTCGTCCAGATCACGAAGAAGGCACGGGCCAGGTACAGCGTCTAGGTGTTAAGGGTGCCAGCGTGCCCACCTCGGGAGGGGCGCCGCGGG
>DASYVY010000595.1:0-1936 GCA_035936535.1 Thermomicrobiales bacterium
GGCGGATAGTCTCCGGGATATTGGCGCCCATCGTCGAGAAGGTACCCTGGCACATCGTGATCCCGTGGTTCGGACTGGGCCGGAGGTCGAGCGCGCGCTGCATGGCGTCCCGGCTCCGGATGATCCGGGAGACACCACGGATTGGCGAGATCGGTGGGTCGTCTGGGTGCAACGCGAGGTAGACACCGGATTCCTCGGCAACCGGGACCACGGCGTCGAGGAAATACTTGAGCGCGTCCCAAAGCTGATCGTCGGTAACGATTCCAGCCGGGGTCAGGGGCGCATCTTTCATCAGCGAATGGTCGTAGCTGGTGACCTTGGCGCCGCCGCGTGCCGGGGTGGTCGTTGAGGTGCGGGTCCAGTTGAAGACGGCCATCCAGTTCCAGCAGGAGATGGGAATGCCGACCGCTCCCATGTTCCTGATGGCGTTGCGGGCACGCTCGATCTCTTCATCGCGGCCGGGGAGGCCGCGCTTGGTGAGGTCGAGCCAGGGAAAGCCTGTTTCGATCACCACCAGGTCCAGGCCGGCGTCAGCGAACCGCTGCTTCTGGTGCTGGAGCGATGTGAAATCCGTGAGATACCCGCCCGCGCCGTCGCTCGGGAAGGAGGAGACCGCGTGGGTACAGCCCGCCTGGCGCGCGAGCGTCCAGGTAAGGTTCGGTGTCGGCGGAAGGACCTCGGCAAATTGCATGCTGACCTCCAAGGTGTCGAAGGGCTATCTGATATTCGATAGTTGGCGATGGTATCACCGCCGCGAAAAGTTGGGAACCAGCCGGCAACAGACAAACTGGCACGCGATTTCGCCGGAAGGTGGCGATCATCAGTAGGGCATGACCCTCGGGGCACCGTAGTCCATTGCCTGGACGGTCGAGTCGAAGCTCTCGACGAGGAGTTGAGTCTTGATGTCCCGATGCGCGGCATCGTCCCAGAGGCTCTCGAACTCGTGGGGATCGTTCTCGAGATCGTAGAGCTCGCCCGCGTCGAGGCCGTGATAGGTGATGAGCTTCCAACGGCGGTTGCGATACATCGTGGCGAAGCTGCGATTAGGGAGATCAACCGCATCGCGATACTCGCAGCGCACAAATCCCCGATGATGGCCCGGCCCGGCTTCGCCGGTGAGGATCGGGAGGAGGGACCGTCCCTGCATGCGATCTGGGACACGCATTCCAGCGAGATCCATGAGCGTGGGCGCCACGTCGAGGAGCCCCACCAGGGCGTCGGATGCCAAACCGCTCGCGAGATGACCCGGCCAGGACCAGATCATCGGTACGCGGGTTAAACCGTCGAAGAACCGGCAACCCTTGTGCGCCAGGCCGTGGTCGCCCAGCGCTTCGCCGTGATCGCTCATGAAGATGATGATCGTGTTGTCGCGCTGGCCAGTCTGATCCAAGGAGTCCAGAATCCGCCCGAACTGGTCATCAATCTGCTCGATCATCGCATAGTAGAGTGCCTGGGCGGTGCGGCCGCCATTGCCGTCGAAGTCGTCGGGACGCAGCGGCTCTGTCTGAAAATCGGTGCCCGCGAGCGTGGCCTGATGCGCGAGGTCGCTCTCCCGGAAGTGCGGACCGGGAAGGGTGCCTGGATCGAATCGTCGGAAATATTCCCAAGGAGGATTATAGGGTGGGTGCGGATCGTAGGGATTGACGCTAAGCAACCATGGACTGTCGTGGTCCCGGTCGATAAAGGCGACAGCCTGCTCACTACACCAGGTGGTCTGGTGCAACTCCGGCGGCACGTTGTCGCGATCGGCGGTCGGAATATCTATGCCAAATGGCCGTGACGGCTGGTTGAGATAGTGCGCGGGGTCTTCGCCACGCGCTCGGATCCAATCCGCATAGTCATGGCCGCGGGTCCAGTCATCGCGGGGCGCGTGGCTGTATTGGAAGAATGTGTAGCCGTCGTCGACTCGTGGCTCCCGACCGTGGTAGGCGCCTGC
>DASYVY010000596.1:0-10807 GCA_035936535.1 Thermomicrobiales bacterium
GTCGATGATAGGGAGGGTGCCGATCGACTCCGCACGGCTGGCAACGGACGGCTGGGATGCGATCGAGCGCGGCCCGGAGATGGTTGCGATCACGATCGCGATCAATTCGATCGGCACCGTGATCATCGTTGGCGGGACGGCGTATTCGGTCTGGCGGTTCCGGCGGACCGGAGGCATGCGGAACCGGATGATCGGCTGCGCGCTGATCGGAACCGGAACGCTGGCGGTGGCGGCCGGGGGCAGTCTGACGCGCCTGGGGCACTACGAATACCTGTACATCGCGATGTCGATCGGGGTCGCGCTGATCTTCCTCGGCGTGGTGCGGGCGCAGCAGGCCGAGACGGTAGTGACTGCGTTTTCGGGAATAGCCACCGTCCCCTCGATCGGCGCTCCGTTGACTCCATCGGCAAGCGCAAGCACGCTGGAAGATGGGGGCGGTTCCCCGACCTTACCCGTCCAGGCTGGCAGCAACGCACTTGCCTTTGTTGCATCGGTGCTGCTGCCGCTCGCGGACGACGATCTGGATCGCGTATGCACCGAATGGAGTGTGCCGCGGGACGCATCGCCGGCGCTCTCGCGGCATGATGCGCGTCGCGCCTGGCGCCTGAGAGGGTTGCTGGAGGACGGTGCGGCCGCCCAATTCGACATGCACACCGTTGGGGCACGGCGCCAGGTGACGGTCCTCTACCATGAGGTGCTGGCATGGGAGCGCGCCAACCCGGAGGAGATCACCGAACTGGCGGCGCCGTCCGATGTGTCGGTCCGCCCGCGTCAGGTTCAGGGGATGTAGGCCCGGTTTGGCCAGGCCGCGGGCGGGGCATCAGTGGCGCCCGGTACCGGGAGCAACTACACTGAGTCGAGATACTGGACGTGTTCCGGTGAACCTCCCGTGGGGCGTTCGCCCACCGGCGCAAGGAGGGACTGCTCTGAAGCAGCCCCTTTTCTGTTGCCGCCAACTCCCAGTGACATCCCGAACGTCGAGGAAAGGAACGAGACGTGTGGCGGGATCCCGGCCTTCAACGAGGTCTGGACCGCTGCTGGCATACCTGTATCGCCAAGGTTTTTGGTTTTGGCGAAGAGGAGCCGCGTCGATTCTGGAGGATGATGGATCAGCGTACCGACGGGACTCGAGTAGACCCAAGGCGGAGCCAACATGCCGCTTGACTGGATCGCCAATCCGAACCCCGCATTGCTGTGCCTGATCATCGCGTTTGCCTCGCCGTTGATCACGGTTGTCCTCGGCGTCTGGCGTCCGGCATGGACGGGCCCGGTGGCGATCGCCACGGCTGCGGCAGCATTTGGGTCGGTGCTCTGGGCGACCTCCCGGCATGACGCAAGCGTGAATACCGCCTGGGCGGAATCATTCGCGTTGCGGTTCCATCTCGAGATGGATGGTCTGGCCCAACTCTATGCCCTGCTGGCTACCGGGATCGGTCTGATGGTGGTCATTTACGCCTCCGCCTACCTTCCTCGCCACCTCGCGCATCATCATCGTGACGCCAGCGAAATGCCCCGCTTCTTCGGCTTCCTGCTGTTGTTCATGGCAGCCATGATCGGTCTGGTCATGGCGCAGGATGCAATCCTCCTATTCCTGTTCTGGGACCTGACCGCGATAGCCTCCTTCTTCCTGATCGGCTACGACCGGGAAGAGGAAGAATCCCGCTCCTCGGCGCTGATGGCGCTCATCATCACCGGAGTCAGCGCGGTCCTGGTCCTGATCGGGTCGTTGATCCTGTTCCGGGAGCTTGGCACGTTCTCGGTGCCGGAGATGATCGCGACAGGGTCGACCGATGACACGGTCGGAGTGGCCGTTGGGCTGATCTGCATCGGCGCGCTGGCCAAGAGTGCCCAGGTGCCCTTCCACTTCTGGTTGCCCCGGGCGATGGCGGCACCGACGCCGGTGTCCGCCTATCTTCACTCGGCGGCCATGGTCGCCGCCGGGGTATTCCTGGTGGGACGGTTCTATCCGCTCGTTGCCAGGTTCGATTGGCTGCTCGATGCCTTGCTGGTCGTCGGCTTCACGTCGATGGCGGTGGGAGGCGTGATCGCGCTCACCCGCGATGTGCTGAAACAGGTTCTGGCCTATTCGACGATCTCGCAGTACGGCTATGTGGTGGCGATGTTCGGCCTCGGCAAGGATTATGGCGTCGCCGGAGCGACGTTCTACGTGATCGCTCATGCCCTGGTGAAGAGTGCCCTGTTCCTGACCGCCGGTGCCGTCACCGAAGCTACTGGCTGCAAGGTGCTCTCGGGGGTCGGTGGGCTGGGCCGTCCGATGCCGCTGCTGGCATTCGGGAGTGGGCTTGCCGCCGGCGGGTTGATCGCCCTGCCGCTGACGGTAGGTTTTTTCAAGGACGAGCTGTTCTTTGCCGCCGCCTACGAGCGAGGAATGCCGTTCGCCGTTCTCTCCGTCATCGGAGCGGCGCTGACGTTCGCCTATATCGCCCGCCTGTGGATCGGGATGTTCCTTGGGCCGGTCCGGGCGGCGTCATCGTCGATTCCCTGGCGGCTGGTAGCGCCCGTGGTCGTTCTCGGAGTGCTGACGGTGGTCTGGGGCATCGGCAGCGGTCCACTGTTCACGGTCGCCGAATCGGCGGCGTCCGTATCGGCGAACGCCAACATCGAGATCAGTGCCGCCTATCACCTCGATCTTCGCCACGAAAACGTGATGGCGATCGCGACGTGGGGGTTGGGTATCGTGCTGCTGCTCAGCCAGCCGTTGTGGCGCCCCGCCGCGTTGGCCTTGGCTGAACTGGGTGAGCGAGTTGGCCCGGAGCAAATCTACGAGCGCTCGCTCGCGGCTCTCGAATACGGATCCGATGCCATTCACCGGTATGAGGTTCGGGACCTCCGGAGCAGGGTAGCAACCATCCTGGCACCGGCGGGAGCGCTTGTTGGGCTGGCCGTGATCGTCACACCGAACAGCGACGCGTTCGTGATTGGGGAGATCCGCCGGCAGGATCTCCCCGTGTTCACCATGCTCATTGCGGCGGCGTTTGCCGCCGTTGCCGTGGCGGTTCCACGTGACCACCTGAGAATCGTCATCACGATGTCCGGGGTCGGGTTCAGCCTGGCGGTGATCTACGCATTCATGGGAGCACCGGATGTCGCCCTCGTCGCGGTTCTGGTCGAAACCATCCTGAGCATCTTTTTCCTCGGGATGCTCCTGCTGATGCCCCGCTCGATCCTTCGCTTCGAAACGCGGCGGCGAGCCGAAGGGCCGGGCGTGCGGCGGGATGCATTTCTCGCGGCTGTCGCAGCGGTCATGGCCTTTTTCGTAGTCTGGGGTGCGCTGTCCCGGCCGTCGCCATCCACTACCTTGATCGACCGCCAGACGGAGCTGACACCGCTGGCTCATGGCAAGGACATCGTGACCGTGATCCTCGCGGACTTTCGGGGATTCGACACGTTCGGGGAGATCTGTGTCATCACCCTTGTCCTGCTTGGAGTGATGAGTTTGATCCGGAGAGGGCGAATGCGATGACGACCGTACTCACCCGCAGCGCCGCCCGCATTCTGCTGATCCCCATCCTTATGGTCTCCGTCGCTGTTCTCGTGAAGGGCTACGCCGACATCGGCGACGGCTTCGCGGCGGGGGTGATTGCGTCGCTTGCCATCATCCTCCAGGGGGTCGCGTTCGGTGCCGAGGAGCTGGAGCGGTTGCCGCTGGTACGGCTGGCACCGGTCGGTGCGATCGCGGGCGTATTCCTGGCCGCATGCGTCGCGTTTGGACCCGTTCTGCTGGGACAGCCGATTTTCCGGCACTGGCCGCCAGCGGGCGAACCAGCGCCGCATTTCGGGGCGCTGGAGCTGATCACCCCGGTAATCTTCGATGTGGGCGTGTTCCTCGTCGTCGTTGGCTTTTGCGTCGGCTCGATGACCTCTATCAGCCGCGCCCTGACCCGCCAGGAGCAGGACCGACAGCGCGATGAACAGCGTACCGAACAGCGTGCCGCCCCCGATGACCACCGGCGAGGAGCGGAATCCAGGCGTTCTGCTCAGCCTCAGGTCTCTGAGAACGGAGGGCAGCGAGGATGATCCTGTTCATCTCGATCGGCGTGGCAGTCATCTTCGGAGCGGGTGCCTATCTCATGCTGAAGCGGGATCTGATCCGCGTCATCACGGGCATGATCCTGATCGGCAATGCGGCGAACCTCTTCATCATGGCGAGCGGGCTTCGAAGGGGCTATGCGCCCGTCCTGCCGGCGCGCGGTGACATGAGCGATCCGCTGGTGCAGGCGATGACGCTGACGGCCATCGTTATTGGGTTCGGTGTGGCGGCACTGGTGCTGAGCCTTGTCTATCGCGTCTACGAGTCGCACGCCTCGGTCGACCTGCGCCGGTTGTCACGGGCGGAGGAGGAACAGGCCGAACGTGACGACGCGTTCGAGGACCGGGACATCCCGTTTGAGGAACTGGACGACGACCTGACCGAGCTCGACCCGATCGCGGAGACCGCGCAGCAGGTGGTGGTGCAGCGATGATCGCGCTTCCCCTGGCAATCATCTGGTTCGGCGCGATCATCCTGGCGGCTCTGGACGGCACCCGCAAGCCGGCCGGGTATCTGGCGGTCGGCGTCCTTGCCGCGGCCCTGATCTCCTCACTCGTGCTGGGTGTCGATGTCTACCGCAACGGCTCCCGTGAGATGCTGATCGGCGGGTGGGAGCCGGGCATCGGGATCGCGCTCCGAGTCGATATCGTCGGCATCATCTTCACCTGCCTGTCGCTGCTCGTCCTGCTGACCGCGCTCTGGTTTGAAGTGTCCCGGGATGTCAAGGCCCGGATCTTTCCGTCGCTCGTGCTGTTCATGGGCCTTGGGCTGACGGGGCTGTTCTTCACCGGCGACGCGTTCAACTTCTACGTGTTCTTCGAAATCGCGATGGTTTCCGCCTATGTCATGGCGAGCTACGGCGAGACACCCCGGCAATTCCGGGCGGCCCTGATCTTCATCGTCGTCAACCTGCTGGGCTCGGTGCTGTTCCTGATCGGGATCGCCGCCATCTACCACACGACCGGCTGGCTTGACATGGTAATGATCCAGACACAAATGCCCCTCCTCGCGGAGAATCCGGCGATTCTTTCGGCAACGATCATCTTCGTCGCCTTCAGCATCAAGCTCGGATTGTTTCCATTCCACTTCTGGCTACCTGCCGTCTATACCGGCACCCGTCCGGCGGTCGCCGCGATCCTGAGCGGTGCGCTGGCCAACATCGGCTCGTACGGCCTGCTTCGCTTTGGCGCGGACATCTTCCCGCGGGAACTGCACGCCGGAGCTCCGGTGCTGTTGTTCCTCGGTGCGATCAGCATCATCTACGGGGGCATCCAGGCGATCGGGCGTCATACGCCACAGGAGGTGCTCGCCTACTCGGCGATCGGCCAGGTTGGGTACATCCTGATTGCGCTGGCGATCGGCGGCGAAGCGGGCTACGCCGCGGCGATTCTCTATGCGGTCCTGAACTCGCTCAACAAGGTATTGCTGTTCCTGGCGGCAAGCCTGCGCGGATGGATCGCCGGGGCCGCCTTTGCGGTAGGCGCGTTCAGCGTGGCCGGGGTGCCACCGGCGGGAGGCTTTTTCGGCAAGATGGCGATGTTCCAGGCCGGCGTGGAGAATCACCGCCCCTGGATCGTCGCGCTGATCTTCGCCGGGGGCGCGCTCTCCTTCGTCTACATGTTCCAGCTCTACCGCAACCGGTTCTGGGTCAACCAGGCGCCCGACGAGGCTACCACCGTTGGTGCGCTGTCACTCGTCGGGCTGCTGGCGATAGGGCTGATCGGGATCGGACTCTGGCCGGAACCCTTGCTGGCACTGGTGCAGCAGGCGACGGATGTGCTGCCGGAGCGCGGGCCATGATCTTCCTGATCGTGGTCACCCTTGGCCTCACGCTGGTGTATGCCCTGGTCCTGGCCAGCTTCGCCGTGCAGGATCTCTTGCTCGGGGCGATGCTGGCGGCCGGACTGGTCTGGATCTACCGCAAGACACTGTTTCCCCGAACCCTTCCGGATGGGCCTTATGTGCTCCACATCCTCGTGTTCATGCCCAAGTTCCTGGCGATGCTCATCTGGGACATCCTCAAGGGGACATGGCAGGTCACGACGTTCGTGGTCGGATTCCGAAAATTGGATCACCCGGGAATCGTGAAGATTCCGCTCGGAAATCACTCACGGGCCGGAACGGGGATCGTCGGGCTGTTCGTGACCCTCTCGCCGGGGTCGTTCCTGGTCGACATCGATTGGGAGGAAAGGATGATGCTGGTCCATGTGATCGATGCCAGCAATCCCGACACGACGCGGGAGGATGCCGAGAAGTATTACAGGCTGTGGGAGTACGGCACCCACATTCCCCAGGGTCCTGACGATCCCACCGCGCATACAGGGGCTGGCTGATGCACGAGCTGGTGTTTTATGGCGCAATGATCTGGATGACCGGCCTGCTCTGTGTGTGTATCGGGATGGTGATCCGGGCCCGTTCTGCGTTGGTCCGGATCCTCGCCCTTGATACGTTGACCTTGGTGCTGGTGGCCCTGCTGATCCTCTATTCGACGACGACCGAAAGCTCGTTCTACCTCGACGCGGCGTTGATGCTGGCGTTGTTGTCCTTCCTGTCGTCGGTCGTTGCGGCCCGGTATCACAGCGAGAGGCGGATGTTCTAGTGAGATTCTCCCATCGGGTGGCCTCAGGGGTCATGGATCACGAGGAGTCCTGATGATTCCGTATGTGTTCGACGCGCTGGTGGTTTTGGGCGTCGCCGTGATGACCCTCGGGATTATCGGCATCATTCGCATGCCGGATCTCTATACGAAACTTCACGGGGCGAGTAAGTCGGTGTTTCTTGGGGTGACGGTACTCGCGGTCTCCGGCATGGTGATTGCCGATAGCCCGATCATTACCCGGCTGGTCCTGATCTCGCTTACGTTGCTGATCACTACTCCGGTGGCTTCCCACGTCATTGGACGGGCTGGGTACCTGATGCACGAGCAGATGGATACTCCCGGGGCGATCGACGAATCCGGAACGATCCGGGCTCAGGACGAGCAACCGGCCTGGTCGCGGGACGAGCAACCACCCTGGTACATGTAATGTCAGCCCTTTCCATTGCCTCAAGGGAGATCTTCGACGCATGGCCGCTACCGCGCCAACAACGCTGAAATCGCTCAGCCGTACCGAGCAATACCGTCCTGTCGAGTACCTTGACGGTTACCTGCCGATCGAGGATTACGGGCTGATCGGTGATGGAACTACCGCGGCACTGGTGGGGCGCGATGGTTCCATCGACTGGCTGTGTGTACCGCGATTCGATGGGGCGTCGATCTTCAATGCCATCCTCGACCGCACCATCGGGGGGAGGTTCTCGATTTCCGCCGGGGCCATCGTTGGGGCGCGCCATCGCTATCTTGGCGACACGTCGATCCTGATCACCGAGATCGAGGTCGCCACAGGAATCATTCGGATCACCGACCTGATGCCGCTCAAGGATCACGCCGATCTCGGCCAGGAAGGGAATCCCAACACCGGCGAACTGCTGCGCTGCGTCGAGGTTCTGGAAGGCAAGGTCGAGATATCGGCGGAGATCAGGGTCCAGGGTGGGCTTGCCACCGGACGTTGCTCGCAAGGGACCAGGATCCGAGCGGAGCAGTACCCCCAGCTCGACCTGATCCTCGATGCGTCGCGTGAGCTTTCCGGAGCGGGAGGAACGTGGTCGTTGGTGCAAGGGGAATCCGTCTCACTGTGCCTGCACTGGAACGGCGGATCATGGATGTCATCGGTGAAGTCTCCGGTGGCGGCGATCGCGAATACCACTGAAGCATGGCTCTCCTGGCTCCAGGCATTCCACTACGGAGGTCCGCGCCGCGATCTTGTCCGGCGATCGGCGATCACGATCAAGCTGCTCGATTACCTGCCGAACGGCGCCATGGTTGCCGCACCGACCACCTCGCTCCCGGAGCAGATCGGCGGCGAGCGAAACTGGGACTACCGGTATGTCTGGATCCGTGACGCGTCGTTTACCGTCTATGCCCTGCGGCGGATCGGATTGCACGCGGAGGCGGAGCAGTTCCTGCGGTGGGTGATCATGCTGACCCGAGCCGACGACGTCAACATCATGTACACGCTGGATGGCGAGACCAGGATCACCGAACGCGAGGATCCGGTACTGGAGGGCTATCGTGGCTCGCATCCTGTCCGCTGGGGAAACGGCGCGGCCGACCAGGTGCAGCACGATGTCTATGGCGAGCTCGTCGATCTTGCCTATCAGTATGCCAACCATGTCGAGACGATCGAGCCCGCGCTTTGGGAACGGCTCAAGATCTTCATCGAAAAGGCGGCAGACGTCTGGAACACTCCGGATCAGGGGATCTGGGAAGTCCGCTCCGGGGGTGCGGTCCAGACCTACTCGGCGGGAATCTGTCATGTCGCGCTGGACCGTGGCGCCCGCTTCGTTCGCGAGCATGGTCTGGAGGGAGATGCAGACCGCTGGGATCGCATCGCGGACGAGATCAGGACGACGATCCTGGAACGGGCATGGTCGGAGGAGCGACAGGCATTGTGCCAGGGATTCGATGGCGATGCGCTGGACGCCGCCATCCTCGCCCTGCCGCTGCGCCGGGTCATTCCGGCCGATCACCCGCGGATGGTCAAGACGGCGGAGGCGATCGAGCGTGAGCTGGGAGCGGGAGACACCCTGCTCTACCGGTATCTCCAGAGCGAAAGCCCGGACGGTCTCTCCGGCGACGAAGGCGCATTCCTCCTCTGCAGCTTCTGGATGATCGACAACCTGACCTTGCAGGGGAGGATCGATGAAGCGATGGCCCGCTTCGAGCAGATGTGCGACCGGACAAACGACCTTGGGTTATTGCCTGAACAGATCGACCCAGGGACCCAGCGCTTCCTGGGCAATTTCCCGCAGGCGTTCAGCCACCTTGGGCTGATCCTTAGCGGTGTTGGGCTTTGGCACGCCGGCAGGTCATGATCCTCCGCGCTCCCCAGTTTCCTGCCCACCAGCACTCGATGCCCGGTCACGGTAGATCGGGACGTCATCGATCGTCGTTTCCAGCTCGTAATACTGGCCGACCTCCAGCCAGAACGCGCGGCTATCGTCCGGGAATGGCCCCGGCTGCCGCGTGGCGACGATGTACTCCGGCCGGTCATCGCTTCGAATGATCGAGATGATGTCGGAGTAGGAGCCGGGGATGCCCCGCAGCTCCTGATCGTAGAGATGGCGATAGGCCGGCGGACGGTCTGCCAAGTAATAGATCGATGCCTGATCGAAGGCGACGTACACCGGGGTTCCTGGGTCAGTATGCTCGCGCAAATAGGCCGCGACCGCGTCCTGCGCCGGATAGCCGGGATGCCCGAACATCGCATCGGTCATCCGTTCCGTCCCGCCGAGCAACAGCACCCAGAACGGCGCGATCAGGAGCAGGATGGACCAGATCCAGACCAGAATACGCTCGCGGCGGTGAAGCACCTGCAAAATGCTTTCCAAGGAAATCGCGATCCAGATCGAGAATGGGGCGACCACCTGAATCAGGTAATGCGACCACCAGTCGCCACCGATACTGACTCCGAACAGGCTGCCCAGGATCCAGAGCTTGAGGAGGAGGCGGCCGTCGTCGGCCAACCTGTGCGAATGCGCTGCGGTTTCCGATGTATGGGCGCACCGCCTGGTGACTGCCCTGTGGCGCAGGCAGCTGGGCCAGGGTGCCATCCTGTCGAGGTGACGTGTGTCGCCAATGGTGTTGAAACGGAGAAGGAAGAGCAGACCGAGCGTCAGACCGACCAGGTTCCAGCATTTCGCCACGAGGCGCCCGATCGCCTCCAGATTGTGCTGAAGTCCCACGGTCGCGCTGCTCTGGGCGGTGACCCGGTAGATGAACGTGGCATAGATGAAATCGTTCCAGCCAAGGTACCAACCGTGGAGGAGTGACAGGATGCCGACGATCGTGATCCCGGCCGCCACGAACAGGGAACGCCGGAGTCGCTCTCTAAGCGAGGCGCTATCCTCCAGCTTCAGGATGAATGCCCAAGTGACCGGGAACATCACTGCGGCGGCGGGTTTGACCGAGGTGGCGATCCCGAGCAGCAGGCCGATGCCGACAAGATGCCATGGGTTCCAGCCAGTCCGGCTCGTCCTAAGCAACCACAGCGCCGCCAAAGCAATCGGGAATCCCATGAACATCTCGGAGTTGGCACTGAAGCCTTCGAGATTCGGCAACCCGGACATGACCGCGAAGAAGAGAGCGGCGACGGTGCTGGCCCAGGGAGACGCCCAGATCCGCGCAAACCCCCAGACGGCGACTGTCGTCAGGGCAATTGCAATCCAGGCAGCGAATCGAAATGCCACACTGTCGCCACCGAAGAGATCGAGAATCCCGGCGTAGATGAAGAAGATGCCCTGGGGTCGACTGATCCAGAGGTCGGCGTAGAGTTGTCCCGTCCCTTCCAGCCAACCGGTCGTCGCGTAGGCGTAGCCGCCTTCGTCGGCCAGCAGCGGGATGCGAAAGAATGGGATGCGGACCGCCAGCGAGAGCAGCAACGCAACGCCGAGCCAGAGCCAATCAGCCAGCGACACGGAGCGCTGCTCTACCGCTGGTGTAACCGGAGCGGGCGCGCGCTCCCTGATGGACGGGGCCGGCTTGCGGACGAGGGGAGTGATTGGCGGACGAGTTCCCGGCCCAACGGCGCGAATGCTCGCGGTAGGTCTTCCGGAGGCATATCCGGTCGTGACCGGCTTAGCCACGAGCACCTCCCAGCGATCCGGTGATCAGCAACGGACCGGTAGGGCGGGAACTTCCCTCCGTCGGTTCCAGCG
>DASYVY010000597.1:0-12742 GCA_035936535.1 Thermomicrobiales bacterium
GCCGGGCTTGCCCCGACGATCTATGCGGCCCGGCAGTACGTGACCCACGGCCACTTCCACCTCAATGGGAAGAAGGCGTCCATCCCGTCGCAGCGGCTCAAGCCCGGTGATGTCATCACCGTCCGCGAGCGCAGCCGCAAGAGCCCGATCTTCAACGAGCTCAAGGCCAGCGGTCAGGTCGCTCCGTACATGACCGTCGACGAGGGCAACTACGCCGCGCGGTTCGATTACCTGCCGCCACGGGAAGAGATCCCGATCATCTGTGCCGAGCACCTCGTGGTCGAGTACTACTCGCGGTAACCCCCGGCGTCCCCCGCAAGAGGGACACGATTCACCCCCACCGGCGTAGTCGCCGGTGGGGGTGTTTCATGTGTGTCACCTTCTGATCGTCGGGGTGAGAGGACTCGAACCTCCGACCTCAGCGTCCCAAACGCCGCGCGCTACCGACTGCGCCACACCCCGTTCCGGTGATTTCGTCCCGACCACCGCGCCGGAGTATAGCCATCGCGCATGCTTCCCGTCAACGCGCGTCCGGCCGGCGGGCAGCCCCTATGTCGCCCGGTAGACGACCGTATCGCCGGCGGTGAAGGCCACTTCGAGGTCCGAACCGACCAGCGGCGAGAAAGCCGCGATCCCGCCTTCGTTGTCGGTCGCGAGGCAGCCGTTCGTCGGGTAGTGCCGCTCCATATCGCCCACCACGATGTACTCGATCCGGTATCTATCGATGATGCGCTGTTTCTCCCGCGGATCCTCCGTGGTGTAGAGCGTTCGCAGGTCGTCGCGTCGCTGGCCGAGCGAATCCCGGTATCGCTGCTGTTCCTGGTGTCGTACCCAGCCGATCACGACCGGCAGCCCGGTATGGATCGAGATGCGGGATCCTCCACATCGGTAGGGGTTGATGCTCGCCTCCGCGATCACCGGGGTACCTGCCACCTCTTCGTTGAACCATTCGATCACGACGCGGTCCTCGTCGTAGGACAGCGTCACGGGATTCGAGAGCTCCACGCCCTCGTCCTCGGCCGACCGGAAGTCGTCGGCATTGGGCCGAGGTGTCCCGATCGTGCCGTAGCTCATCCAGTCCAGCGCGTTCAGGGTGCGATGCGCGCCCGGCTGCTCGAAGTGCTGGCCGAGGCGAGCGGCGGTGGAGAAAACCGGAAAGGCGAGCGAGGCGAGGATGGCCGCCACCCCAATGGTTGCGCCGACAGCGCCCCAGCGGCCGCTCAGCCATGACATCGCCGTGGCCTGGTGATCGGCACGCGGCACGCCCTTTGGCCGGGATGGTGTTCGGATCAGCGCGAGGGCGAACGCGAGCAGGCCGGCACAGGCGAGGGCGAGAAGCGTCCAGACGCCGTTGTAGAACTTGAACAGCGTGTTCATCCGGTAGGACGTGCCGCCGCTGAGATCATCGACCAGGTACACCAGCTCCGTTCCAGCGGCCACGAAGGAGGCACCGGCGATCATCATCGCGATATACCGCTCCGCCACGGCCCTGAAAGAAAGCCACAGCAGCCCCGCTCCCAGGCCAAGCCCAGTGAACAGGGCCAGCACCGGGCGCTCGGTCGCGAGCAGCCAGATCGTCACCGTCCATGCGCCGAGCGCCCCGATCCGCAGAACCGCCGCGGGCAGCCCGAAATCGGCACGCGCCGCGAACGTCTGCCAGGCGGCGAGCAAGACCATCGCAACGACGATGGCGACCGTCGCGACGTCCGCCCACCGGGCGATCGCCGGATCGCGGCCGACGCCGTACCAGCGAATCAGGAGAGCGGTGCCCAGCAGCAGTGCCCAGACCGTCGGCTCGAACAGGTTCCCGGCGGCGCGGGCACGCCGGTAGGCAAGGGCTGCCAGCGCGAACGGGGCGATCAGCAGGAAAACGCCGAGGTGCGACTCCACCGCGAGCAGGAGGCTCTGATCCCTCGTCGGCGCGATCTCGCTGACAAGTGTTACATAACTTCTTGTGAACGGAAGAGCGACCAGATACGCGCTGACGCCGACGAGCGCCGCGAGAAAAATCGTCCCTCCGAGTCTCCTGACGATTCCCGAGAACGCACGGGTGGCCATCAGGATGGCAACGCCAGCGACCGCGGCGAAGGTGGGGACGTCCCAGGCATTCGTCATGAACAGCGTTCCGAGGCACAGCGCCAGCAACAAAAGCCTCGACACAACCGGGAGGGTAGCGCGTGCTGAGCGGAGCGGCGCTGCCGTGACGAGAGCGACCTGGCGGCTGTCGAGCGCGAGAGCGTAGCCGAGCGCCACGACGAGCACGGTGATCGGAAGGGCGATGACGTGGGCATGCAGGTCGGCATACGTCGCGGAGAAGTAGGGAAACTCGGTGATGCTGTAGATCGGCTGGGCCGCGGGAGCGCGCGTCGGGTCCCAGAACCAGTAGACAAACGAGTCAAGCGGGGGTGACGGCGTGCGGAGTCCGGCCAGGAGGCGGGCGGCGACGATGAGATTTCCGGACAGGCTGAGGAGTACCGTCGCGAGCAGACCGCCACCGATGACGATCACCGGGCTCCGGGACGCCCGTTTCGCCAGCGCGGCGCCGACGCTGAACGCCCCGGACGCCAGCAGTGCGGCAAAGGTTGGCTGGGCCAGGTTGAAGGCGATCTCGGAGGGGATGCCCGTCAGCTTGAACATGAACGCCGCAAGGTACGCTCCATAGTAGTAATAGTTCAGGTAGCCGTCGGCGTACCACGGGTCGACCGGCGGAAAATGCGCGCTGCGGAGAATCGCGTTGATGTGCGCGAACTCCATTGGCTTCTCACCGCCCCAGACCGGGTGATACGAATCCGGGTTGACGAGGCGGAAGCTCAGGAACAGCAGGAACACCGCCCAGAAGACTATTTCCGAGGTGACGATCACCGGGTTTCGCCGTGTCGTGTGTTCGCTGGAAGCCTTATCCCGCCGCCGGGCGGTCGTTCGCGCGAGCAAGGGGCCGGAAAGCCACGCCACCACGATCACCAGCCCCAGGAAAATCCAGGCCCAGACCGCACGGAAGGCGATGACTTCAAGGCTGGCGAGATACCACACCAGGCAGGCCGAGATCGAGAGCGAGACGAGCCGGCCGAAACCCCAACCGCTGTCCGGAAACCGTGTGAAGACGCGGCGCACCAGTGGCCAGGCGGCGGCCTGCAGCACAACGAGCAGCAGGATCCAGACGAGGAACGCGGCCCAGGAGTTGTCCGTGACGTCAGCACTCCACCGCACGTCATCGACCACTGGCAGCTCGCCGACTGGCCGGTCGAACGAGATCGGGCCTGGCTCGTATCGGTCCGGGGTTTCCGGCTGGAAGTACAATTCGTGGTGATACAGATTCATGTGCGTTTCCTGATAAGCTCCACCGTCCCGCTCTCGAGCGCATGTTCGGGCGGTTGCCTTGTGATCGGAGAGTGGCTTGCCGGGCGTGTAACCAGGCGCCGCACCCGCCGAGGACTGGACCGCCCACCGAATTGTGGCCCATCCACCGTTGGAGTCCCACCTGACGTACAGGATCGCCTTGCCCAGCCCGAGCAGAGGAGCGACATGACGGCACGAATCGTCTATCTGGGAACGCCAGAGTTCGCCTGTCCAGCGCTGAAGAGGCTCGCCCGGCGGCCGGATGTCGAGGTCGTGTTGGTTGTGACCCAACCGGACCGGCCGGCGGGAAGGGGCCGGCGCCTGCAGGCAACACCGGTTGCGCTGTACGCCGAGCGTGCCGGCATCCCCGTGTACCGGGCAACGTCACTGCGGACAGCCGATTCCCGAGGTCCAATTGTTGAACTCGCGCCCGATCTGATCGTGGTCGCCGCCTTCGGGCTTATCCTTGGCAGATCAATCCTGGAACTTCCCGGTCATGGCTGCTTGAACCTCCATGCATCGCTGCTGCCTGCCTATCGCGGGGCGAATCCGATCGCGGCGGCCATTCGCGCCGGTGCTCGCATGACGGGCGTCAGCCTGATGCGGATGGAGCGGGGACTCGATACCGGGCCTGTCCTGGCCATGGGAGAAGTCGACATAAACGACGATGATACGACTGCGTCGCTGACGCCGACACTGGCGGAGGCGGCAGGGCTCCTTCTCGATCGGCACCTATCCGACCTCCTGTCGGGGCGGCTCGAGGCTGTTCCCCAACCTGCGGAAGGGGCGACCTGCACGCGACCGATGACCAAGGACGATGGATGGATCGACTGGCGATCCTCGGCGGCAGACCTCGAGCGACACGTCCGGGCAATGTGGTCCTGGCCGCGCGCATGGACGACGCTGCCGGGCGGAGATCGGCTGCAGGTCCACCGGAGTCGCGTGTCGGATCACGCTACCGGACAACCGGGGCGTATCGTCAACGCTGATGGCCTCCTCGTCGTGGCCTGTGGAGACCGGTCGCTCGTGCTGGACACGGTCCAGCTACCGGGAGGACGACCGGTAGCTGGCTCGGTGTTGGTGACGCGAGGAGGAGCATCCCCGGGCGACGTGCTCGGCGCGACGGGTGCACCGCCGGCGTCCGCACCTCTGGTCTGCCCCTGCTGAGCGAGGATGGGTGCCGGACCCTGCAAAAGCAAGAGGGCGATATTGGTTTGCGTATAACGCTGATTGTCCGCAAAGGGCCGTCTCAGAGGCGAATCGGGATGAGGACTTCCCTCCATGCGGAGCTTTGTCTTGGGCCGTTGCATTCCGGCCCGCAGCCGAGCACCGGAGAGTGCGCCAGTGTTGGGCTCCGCACATCGTCAAACGCTACGCGCCATACAAGGCTTCGACCTTGGCCGTCAGGTATCCGATCAACGGCTTGGGGTCGAACGATGAAGTGCCCACTGTGCGGTCAAGCAGTTCTCCCGGCGTGAATGTGCGACCGTACCTGTGGATGTTCTCCGCTAGCCATTCCCGTAGCGCTCCGAAGTCCCCGGCAGCCACCTGTGCGTCGAGGTCTGGGATCTCCCGCCTGATTCGCTCCCAGAGTTGCAACGAGACCACGTTGCCCAAGGCGTACGTCGGGAAGTACCCGAACAGCCCTGACCCCCAATGAACATCCTGAAGCACACCGTGGGCATCGTCCGGAACCTCAATGCCAAGATACTCCCGCATCTTCGCGTTCCAGGCGGCAGGGAGGTCCGCCAGCTTGACGGTTCCGCCGATGATGTCCCGCTCCAGCTCGAACCGGAGGATGATATGCAGGTTGTAGGTCAGCTCGTCCGCCTCGACCCGGATCAGCGACGGTCCGAGCTTGTTAACCGCCCTGTAAATCTCATCCTCGCTGACTCCCTCGTACTGTTCCGGAAATGCGTCCCGCAGCACCGGCAGACCATACGTCCAGAATGGTCTGCCGCGGCCGATCAGGTTCTCCCACATCCGGGACTGTGATTCGTGGAATGCCATCGAGGCGCCACGCTGCAGCGGGGTTCGCTCCAGCTGGCCGGATACGCCGTGCTCGTAGAGGCCATGACCGAACTCGTGCATCGTCCCGAACAGCGCGGGGTTGAGGAAGTCATCATAGTAACGCGTCGTGATCCGGATGTCGTTGACGCCCATCGAGCTCGCGAACGGATGCTGTGTGGGATCGAGCCGCCATGCCTCGTCGGTGAAGCCGAGGCGCCTTGCGATTGTCGTGACCATCTCTCGCTGGACATCGATCGGGAAATGGCCACGCACCGGTGAATCGTCCACCTGATCCGCCCGATCGCGTACACGCTGCACGAGCGGGATCGTGGCCGCCTTGAGCTGGTCGAAAACGCGCGTGACTTCGGCCGAGGTCAACCCGGGCTCGAAGTCATCGAGCAGGACATCGTAGTCCTCCGCGAACTCGTCCTTGGCGGCCCGGAACAGCGAGATCTGTTCTCGTTTCAGTTCGACGATCTGCTCCAGCGCCGGCAGGAGCCGAGAGTAATCCGAGGTTGATCGTGCCTCGACCCAGGCCTGATAGCCGGCACTGCTTGCACGGGACAACCTGACCGTCAGGTCCGAAGGGATCACCTTCGCCTTTGCGTAGTCACGACGGGCGACACGGATCATCGACGCCTCAAGGTGATCGAATGGCAGGCTCTTCTCGTAGTCCTCCAGTGCCTCCAGCAGTTCTCCCATTCGCTCAGAGGTGAACATCTCATGGCCGATTTTGTTCAGGGTCGCCATCCGGCTCGCGCGGACCTCTTCGCCTCGCTGCGGCATGATCGTGCGCTGGTCCCATCCCATCAATGAAATCGCGCCCTGAATATCGCTCACCTCACCCAGCAGCGTACGGAGGTCATCCATTTGGGTATGTGTCACGGGTCAGCTCCTGTCTCAGGGACATTCCACCAGCGATAGTTACGTCAATGCGCTTTCGCCGGCAAGCAGAACGCTGCGGAGCAGGCAGACTCCGTCGGTTCCGCCGACGAGGGGGTCCGACGCGCGTTCCGGGTGCGGCATTATGCCCACCACGTTGCGGCGGGTATTGCAGATGGCAGCGATACTGCCGACCGATCCGTTCGCATTCGCAACAGTGGACAGCGTGCCATCCGGGTCGCAGTAGCGCGCGACCACCTGATTGTTTGCCTCGAGCTCAGCCAGCCCCGCCTCATCGATAAAATACGCCCCTTCACCGTGAGCGACGGGCAGGGCCAGGATGGAGTCCTCGGCAACCCCCCGGGTCCACGAGGTGTCCGCCTGCTCCACTCGAACGGTGGCAAGAAAGCAGTGGAATCGGAGCGACTGGTTGCGCAGCAGTGCGCCGGGAAGAAGATGCGCCTCGCAAAGGATCTGGAATCCATTGCAAATGCCGAGAACCGGACCGCCGGCGTCGGCGAACGCCCGGATCGAGGTCATCACCGGCGCGAACCGAGCGATCGCCCCGCAGCGCAACGCATCTCCATACGAGAATCCCCCTGGAAGCACGACGGCATCGACGCCATCCAGATCCGACTCCCGGTAGTCGATCGCCCGGACGCCGACTCCGACCTGATGCTCGAACGCGTGGATCGCGTCGTGGTCGCCATTGCTCCCGGGGAACGAGACGACACCAACGGTGAAGGCAGCGTTCATCGGTCGGCACCCTCCTCGACGGCGGAGACGGACAGCAAGTAGTCCTCGATCACCGGGTTGGCCAGCAGTTTGTCGCACATGGCGACTCCCATGTCCCGAGCGGCCTCGCCACTGGCGGCGGCCACCCGGATGCGGATCACCTTCCCGCACCGCACCCGGTCCACGCCCGGGAAGCCGAGCGCATCCAGGCTACCGCGGACGGCGTCCCCCTGGGGATCGTTGACTCCTTGCTTGGGCATGATCTCGGCCTCGATAAGCCACATCTTCCTGGTCACGAACTCTCCTGTCTGCGAACGCCAGGATTGGCAGTCACAAGCCGATCATGGACGCCTTGATAACGCTCCAGTGTGGTCCGGACGATTGGTTCGGGGAGCGTCGGCGCAGGCGGACGTTTGTCCCAGCTTGTGGAGGCGAGCCAGTCCCGGATCGGCTGTTTGTCGAAACCCGGCGGCTCCATGCCCGGGGTCCATGCCTGAGCCTCCCAGTATCGCGAGCTGTCCGGGGTCAATACCTCGTCGATGAGCGTGATGCGCCCGTCAATCATGCCGAACTCGAACTTGGTGTCGGCGATGATGAAGCCGGCTTGCGCCGCGATCCTGGCGGCTTCGGTGAAAAGCCGAAGGCTGATCGCTTCGAGCTCTCTGGCCAGCCGCTCCCCGACCTCGTCTGCCAGTTCCGCCCGCGAGATGTTCTCATCGTGCCCGGTGTCGTTTTTTCGTGCCGGAGTGAATCGAGGCGGTTCCAGTCTCCCGGCGCGCCTCATCGTCGCCGGAAGCGGCTCCCCGGCCAGGGTGCCCTGGGACTCGAACTCTTTCCATCCCGAGCCGGCAAGATACGCGCGGACGACACATTCGATGTCGATCCTGTCCGCCCGATCGACGATCGTGGATCGGCCTCCAAGCATCTCTCGCTCTTCGTCGGACAAGTCGAGATCATCGAGACCTTCTCGAGTCCGGTGGTCGGGGGCGATCCCGGACAGGGAATCGAACCAGAAGTCAGAGATGGCGGTTAGCACTACACCCTTTCCGGGAATCATGCTGGGCAGGACGACATCGAACGCGGATATGCGGTCTGTCGCGACGATAAGAAGCCGTTCTCCGAGGTCGAAGATGTCACGCACCTTGCCCCGCCGCACAAGGGGATAAGAGGCGAGAGTCACTTCCGTAATGCCGGTCGTATCCGCCCACGCGTCAGGCACCAACCGCCACCCCCTCCCGGAGGCCGATCCGTTCAAAGGAGGCATCCAGATGCTGCAATTGCTGCCAGGGATCGAACAAATCCTCGAAGGCAGCCTTTGGCAACAGGCCTCGTACAACAGGGTCGCTGGTGATCGCCTCCTGGAATGATGCCGAACCGTGCGCGTGTCGCTGGACCAGCTTGTAGGCATCCTGCCGGTCCATGCCGGCATCGACCAGCGCGAGCAGAACCCGTTGCGAGTAGATCAACCCGTTTGTCAATCCAAGGTTGGCCAGCATTTTCTCCGGGTACACGACGAGGTGCTCGAGGATGTCGCGTGTGCCGTCGAGCATGAAATCGAGGATGACACAGGCGTCAGGAAAGATCACGCGCTCCGTCGAGCTGTGGCTGATGTCCCGCTCATGCCAGAGCGCGACATTCTCGAACGCGGTCACCGCATAGCCGCGCAGCAAGCGGGCAAGACCGGAGATGCGCTCGGACGCGTGCGGATTCCGCTTGTGCGGCATCGCCGAGGAACCCTGGTTTCCCTCGCCGAAGAATTCCTCCGCCTCCCCTACTTCGGAGCGCTGGAGATGCCGGATCTCCACCGAGATCTTCTCCAGCGTCCCCCCGATGCCAGCGAGCACGGCAATGAAGTACGCGTGCCGGTCGCGCTGAACGACCTGGTTCGAGGCGAGCTCCACGCCAAGGTGAAGCCGCTCGCAGACGGACATCTCCAGGTCGGGTGGAACATGCGCATGGGTGCCAACCGCTCCCGAGATCTTGCCCACGGCAATGTGGCTGAGCGCGAGGCCAAGCCGTTCACGGTGCCTCCGCAGCTCGTCGAACCAGACGGCCATTTTCAGGCCGAGCGTGGTGGGTTCGGCATGCATCCCGTGCGACCGTCCAATTGTCAGCGTCCTTTTGTGCTCGACGGCGCGGACGCCGACGACATCGATCAGCCGGTCGAGTTCCCGCTCGATCAGGGCCGCCGCATCTCGCGCCTGGATCGCCAGGCCGGTATCGACGACATCCGACGAGGTCAAGCCCAGATGAATGAATCGGGCGGAGTCGCCAACGGTCTCCCCGACCGCCCGCAGGAACGCGATCACGTCATGGTCGGTTTCGCGCTCGATCTCCCGCATTCGCGCGAGATCGCAGTGCGCGAGCCGGATGCGCTCCATGTCCGCATCCGGAATCCGCCCCCGATCCTCCCAGGCCTCGCAGACGGCGATCTCCACCGCCAACCACCGTTGGACTTTTGCGTCGTCCGTCCAGATCGCGCCCATCTCCGGGCGCGTGTACCGATCGATCAACCGACTTCCCTTCGCCGGACGCATCACGTGGTCACCGGTCGCGACCATGTACTGTTTCCCAGAAGTATACGTGCGGGCGATTGCGGACAGACACAACGGCCCCTATACTGCACGAGGGAACGATGTTGGACGAATGTCACCCTACTATAGCGCCCGGACTCGAGCAGGAGATCGAGTTGACGAGGTGGAAACCGATCGAACCCTTCGGCGGATGGTTTCCCGGCGGCACGGTCGATAGAGCGATATCAAACCGATCCGGCGACGGATCGACAACGTATCGTTCGCGTGCATTCCCCAGCTGACTCGGACAGCGTCCTTCTTATCCCCGCCTTCAGTCGAATTCACAGGCGTCAGTGTGGTCCGCGTGGGCCGGGACATGTGGTGAATGTGGCACGGCCATGCCGTGCCCGATGCCCCCTCCCGGGTATGATCGCGTCCCGTGGCCTCCTGCGCCCTACCAACGGGGACGTGCTTCCATGTGTGGGATCTTTGGTTACGTAGGCGAGCGGCACGATGTGGCCGCGACCGTCGGCTCGGCGCTCAGGACACTGGAATACCGGGGCTATGATTCCTGGGGCATCGTGTGGCAGCAGGGAGAGATCCTGCGAACGGTGAAGAAGACAGGGCGAGTGCCTTCGACCCTTCCTCTTGATGAGTTCTCGTCCCTGGCAGTCGGGCACACCCGTTGGGCGACGCATGGCGGCGTGACCGAGGCGAACGCCCACCCTCATCTCGACTGCACCGGCCGGCTGGCAATCGTTCACAACGGCATTGTCGAGAACGCCCCCGCCCTCCGTGAAACTCTCGATCGTCACCACCGGATTACGTCCGAAACGGATTCCGAGATCATCGCGCACCTACTGGAAGAGCGCCTCGTGACAAACGCGAGCCTTCTCGACGCCGTGCGAGAGGTGTTCCCGCTCCTCGAAGGCAGCAATGCCGTCATCGCGCTCGACCAGCACGGAAACGAAATCGTCGCGGTGATGAACATTTCGCCGCTCGTGATTGGCATCGGTGCAAAGGGTGCCTATATCGCATCGGACCCGTACGCCCTGACGGGTCAGGCGGATCGCATGATCGTCGTGCCACAGGGCTCGATCGTGCGTCTTCACGATAGTGACGTTGAAGTTTACGACCGCCAGGGAGGACGTGGACTCCTGCCGGCCAGCGAACCCGTGCCGTCTGCCCTGGATGAACACCTCGGCGCGTTCCGGCATTACATGGCGAAAGAGATGGCAGATCAGCCTGCTATACTGGCTCGTCACGCCCAACAGCAGACCATCGGCTGCGAACTGTCGGGATTGATTCGTGGTTCCGACCAGATCTTCCTGACCGGATGCGGTTCTGCTCTGTTCGCTGCCCGGATCGGCGCCTCATGGCTGGGGCGGGCGCTTGGGAAGCGCGCGACCGCGGTCGCGGCATCCGACTTTTCCGAGATGGTTCACTTCCTCCGGCCAGACTCGCTGGTTCTCGGCTTGTCGCAAAGCGGGGAAACCGCAGACCTCCTGGAGGCATTGCGATCCGCACAGGAGGCTGGGACCCCAACGGCCGCAATCGTCAATGTCATGCACTCGACCGCGGCGCGGATGGCCGATCACGTCTTCCCGCTGGATGCTGGCCGGGAGCGAAGTGTCCTCGCGACGAAGTCCTTCACAGCCATGCTCGGCAGGATGCTGGCAGCGGCCGAGTCGGGATCCGGTGATGGGCCGCAGAGTGCGTCGGTCCTGAATGGCGCGTCGCGGACGATTGCTCAACTGCAAATGTCGGGGTCCTTCTCCGCCCGGATCGACGCCGTGGCTGAACGGTTCGCTCAAGCCGAGCACATCTTCGTGATCGGCAAGGGACATGGCGTCGGTGTTGCCCAGGAGGCGGCGCTGAAGATTAAGGAAGCCAGCTACGTCCACGCCGAGGCGTTTACCGCGGGCGAGCTCAAGCACGGCGCGATCGCGCTCGTGGAGCCGGGAACCCCGTGTCTCATGCTCGCGAGCGACGACAGGTTCAGGTCGGATATCGAGTCGACGGGACAGGAACTGCGCAGCCGGGGCGGGTACACCGTATCCATCGGTTCTTCAGCTGGCGATGCAGCTGAGGACACGATCGATGTCCCTGACGCGGGCGCCGCGGCCCCGATCGTTCACGCTTATGTCGCACAGCACCTGGCCTATCGCATGGCGATCCTGAAGGGCCTGGACCCCGACTATCCCAGAAACCTGGCCAAGAGCGTCACGGTGAAGTAACGATCACATGAGTGAGCGTGCCGACCGGGTCCAACTGGGCAGCAAACTTCTGGAGCTGGTTGACACGCACTGTCATCTCGACGACGAGAGCTACGCCAAGGATATCGATCGAGTGCTCGATGACAGCCGTGCTCTAGGAGTGAGCAGGTGGATCGTTGTCGGATTTGCTCCCGGGCGCTGGGCCACCACCCTCGATGTCGTACGCGGCGTGGCAGGCATGTCACACATGCTGGGCGTTCATCCGGGCCACGCAAGCGAGTGGTCGTCCGCCGTGGCGGCACGCCTTGGATCACTGGTGGCGACGACCCGCCCGGTAGCCATTGGTGAAATCGGGATCGATCTCTTCCGGGGGGAGACCAACATCTCTCAACAGCTGTCGGCTTTCGACGCCCAACTGGACCTTGCCCTTGACCACGGACTGCCGGCGGTCATCCACATGAGGTCCGCCGAGACGGAAGTGCTGAACCTGATCCTGAGCCGGGAGGCACTCCCCCATCTGGTCTTTCACAGCTTTGATGGAAGTGCACGGCTTCGTGACGTAATTCTCGAACGCTGCTTCACCATCGGGTTCGGCGGACTCGCCACGAAGGGCCCGGCAGCGGATTTGCGAGAAGTCATCAAGACGATCCCTTTGGGGCAAATAGTTCTTGAAACGGATGCTCCCTATCTAACGCCCAGGGGCGTGAAGGGGTCGCGGAACGTACCTGGCAACATCCCGATCATCGCCGGGTTTCTGGCGGGCCTGCTAAACACGTCGGTCCCGGAAGTCGCGAGGGTAACGACCGACAATGCCGAGCGGGTGTTCGGCCTGATACGCGGCTGACGCGATCGTGCACTGTGGAACTGCCGGGAGGACACGAACCATGTGCCGCACACTCCTGCTCGCCACGTCGAATCCTGGCAAAATTGGCGAGCTACGGGTCCTGCTCGGCGGCGACATCAGGGTTGTCTCGCTCGAGGATGTCGACGTTCGAATGCCGGAGGAAACCGGCGAGACGTTCCGGGCCAATGCGGAACTCAAGGCGGTAT
>DASYVY010000598.1:0-5760 GCA_035936535.1 Thermomicrobiales bacterium
GACCGCGGCCATCCGGAACCAGAGGTGTGTGGAGATCCTGGCGTCGTCGATTCCGGCCCGGCGCAGCAGCCCGCCGAGTTCATCCGGGGTATAGGCCCGCAGTACGGAAAGGGGAGCGTCGTTCCGCGTCAGCCGGTTGCGCGTCGTCAACCGCGAGGCGACCCAGGCGGCGGCGTAGCCGAGCCGGCTTCGTCGAAGGTCGTTGAGGATGAAACCGGTCCGCGCAAGGCGATGCATCTCCCGCAGGACGTGGACCGCATCATCCGGCGAAAAATGATGGAGCGACAACGAGCAGAGGACGATATCGAACTGCTTGTCCGGCAGCGGTACTGCACGGGCGTCATAGCGCTGGACCGAGATGTCGGCGAGATCGCGAGCCTTTGCCCGGGCCAGATCCAGGATCGGTTCCGATTCATCGGAGGCGACGATCGTCAGCTGCCTCCCGTGCTGCCTGGCCCAACGCAGGATCGCCAGGGGAATGTCCGCCGATCCGGTCGCGAGGTCCAGCACCGTCACCGGCCGCGTCGCGGGGATCGCATCGAGCAGGTGCGGCAGATGGCGCCGGATGGTCGATGTCCCTCCAAGCAGCTGATTGACTCGCTGGATATCCCGGAAGTTCGCCGCCAGCTCGGCCGGGTCGTGGTCGGCGTCGTCGAGCAACTCTGTCCTGTCGCTGCGTGGAGGCGCGGCAAGGAGATGCCCTGCGAGATCGCGAACCCTCTGGCTTGTCCCGGGCATACGCCGTGTGCTCCCCCTCGTCACATTCAGTATACGGTCAGCGCCCACGAGGGCCATGGTGTCACCTTCTGGGGAATTCCAGCTGCGCGATCACTGCAAGCCGCTTCACTGGAGATCGCTCCGGACGGGAGCTGGCCAGCGTCGGGCAGCCGGAATGAGAACGGAGACGTGTAGATCGCCGGTATGCGGTGCTGCCATGCCGGCGGGCGCATCCCGCGAAATGGAGCTGGTGAAGCGCTCCAGTACCGGCGAGATACAGGAATCACCGGAAACGGAGAGGGCTCTCAGGCGCCGACCAGCGCCGCGGTCCAGCCCACTCCAAGCGTGACTGCCGCAACGGCGATGCAGGGAAAGCACGCCATCGCGCCTGCTCTCGCGTCCCGTCGCCAGAGGACCGCATTCACCGCGACCAGCCCGCAGGCCACCGTGGCGGCAATCCAGACGAGCGGGGCATTGCCGGTGAACCAGCGGGCAAGCAGCCCCGCCCCGAGCGCCGCAAGGAGCATCGCTCCCCAGCAGGTGCGGCGTGCCCGGTCCGGTCCCAGCGCGACGGCGAGCGTGCGCACGCCGGACCGGGCATCCGCCTCGACATCCGGCAGCGACTGCGCGATCTGCACCGCTATCACCGCCGCCGCGCCCAGGGGATAGATCGCGAACAGGCCCGTCCGCACCGAGCTGAGCGCCGTCCAGACCCAGATCGGGAGCAGCGGCAGGGCGATCAGATACGGAACCCAGGACCAGATCGATCGCTTGAACCAGAAGCTGTAGGCGATGCCGACGCCGGTCCCGAGCGCGCAGAGCAGGAACGAAACGAGGCCGAAGGTGGCGCTCAGCACGGCCATCGCCAGGACGCCGCCGAACACCATGATCCGGGCACCACGACGAGAGACAAGCCCTGCCGGGATGGGCTTGTCGGGCTTGACAAGGGCGTCCACGTCGGCGTCGATCAGCTCGTTGATGGCGCCGATCGCGAGCTGGCCACCCAGCATTGCGCCAAGGAGCCACATCATCGGGCCGATGCCAGGCCAGCCACTCGCCGCGATCGGGGCGAAGATGGCGGTTGCGCCCATCACGACGATGATCGGTACGGCGTGCGGCAGTACCAGGTATCCGCGTATTGTCTCGCGTCGGGAGGGACGGCGCGAAGGGGTCATCACCGAGCTTTTCGCCACCTCTGCTCCCCGTCTATCCACGCATTGCCGCTGGTATCGCGTCCCACCCCTGAGTTTGCCACGGAGCCGGCGGGAGCACGAGTGACCCGATCGATAGTTTCCGCTCAGGGCGGTGCCGCCGCGGCCGGAATCCCGGATTGATCCTACCCGCCAACGGTGGCTCCGGGTTCCTGCCACTGGGTGCCGTCATGAAAGTTGAGTCGCTTGGTCGTGATGTTGTAGATGAGCGATCCCTCCGGAGGCGTCTGGATCGCATCGCGCTGCTCGGTGGTCATCCGTGGCGGCAGAAACCCCTGGGTGGACGAGGCGACGTCGAGAGCCGCCGCCGGAGCCGTCGTGCCGATGCCGACGCGGCCGCCCCGAAGGGTCAGGGTGTCCAGCTCCGATCCGTCCCCGGCCGGAGTCTGGAAGGTCAGGCGAACCGCGCCGAATCCCGCCGCGACGTTGGGCGCGTCCGGGCCACCGGTGTCCTGAAAGGCTGTCGCCTGGGCGACCCAACCGGTAAAGGGCGCGTCCTCGTCCACCATCACCCAGCGAAGTCCCGCCGATCCCTCCGGCCCGCCGCTGACCTGCAGCCGGACGGCATCGGAGGCGGGAGTGCCTCCAACCGGCGAATCCGGCGCCAGCGGACCAACGAAGACCCGTCCCGTTACATCTACCTCAACGTGACGGCTGCCGAGGGAATCGCTGATCAGCATGTGGGGTTGCTGTTGCCGGATCGTGCCCCGGATCTCCAGGGTCGGCGCCGTCTCGAGTCCCGGCTCACCGGTACCGGGATCCTGGGCGACAACCAGGACTCGCGATCCATTGGCCGTCCACGCGTTACCCCCCTCGAAGGTCGCGCCGTGGCGCCCGCCGACGACGATCGTGTCCTGGACAAAGCTGCCCGGTTTCTGTCCGCGTTCGCTCGTACAGTTGAGAAAGAGACTGCGGTTACCGCCACCGACCGAGCGGAACGGACCGAGACCATTGCCACCGGCCCGGCATTGGACGTAGGTGTTGCCGGAGTCGCTCTCGTCCTGGATGCCCCAGCCCCCGTTGCCGGTCGCTTCGAGCAACGAGCAGACACCCGGTCGATCCCCATCGGCGAAGAGGCCATGGCCGCCGCAGCCGTCGACCCGGCAGTCGTCCACTGCCCACGCGCTCCTCGGTGCACCGTCGGGCGATCCTCCGTTGCCTTCCGGGGCCTCGACATGGATACCGTCCCCTCCAAAGCCCAGCACGGCGCAGCGACGAAGCGTTGCTCCCGCCTGGAGCCAGACGCCATGGGCGCCATCCGCCGCCGTGTCTCCCGTCGCGTCCCCGGTCTCGCTCGGCGTTGTTTCGGTCGGGGCGGGTTCACCGGGTGTGGTGCCGGCCGTGGAGGAGGCTGATTCGATCTGCAGCCGCTCGATGATCGCGCCCTCCGCCTGCCGGCCGTTCGGACCGCCGGTGAGGGGGTCCGCTTCCTCGATGATGATCCCGATCATGCCGGGATCGGGCATCAGGATCGCGTCGCCGAACTGGCCGGCACCTGTCCCGAGCAATCTGACCGCCCGGTTCAGGACCAGCGATTGCGCAAGCCGGTAGCGCCCCGGCGGAACCAGCAGGGTCCGTCCGTAGGGCGTGCTCGAGTCATCCAGCAGGGGCGATGTCATGGCTTCCAGCGCCGTCTGGAAGGCGGACCAGTCGTCGGTCTCTCCATCACCGGTGGCGCCGAACGCACGTACGTCGAAGACGTGACCGCCGAGGCTGATCCAGCCTTCACCCGTATCGAGCCAGAGACCCCGGTCGTCGTCGGTCAGCCACCGGATACGGCCCGCGGTCTGCGCGCTTGACTCGGGCAGAGCCGATCGCTGCGACGGTGGAACGAACAGCTCTTCCAGCGCCGCCGGTGCTTCGCCCGCGTCGGACTCGGTCCCGTCCACCGGGGGAACCTGCGATCCTGCATCCTGCCGGGCGGCTGTCATCCCGGCACCGCCGAGGGAAGCGGCCAGCGCCCCGACTCCGCCCAGCCCGCGCAGGATCGCGCGACGGTCGATCGGGTTGGTGGCCTGGCTTGCGGGAGATTCCGGTCCATCGCTGTGGCGGGTCTCGGTCATGGGTCGTCCTTTATGGTTGGCAGGCGGGGCGAGCAGGCGGCCGGTGATCCATTGGCCGGGGTTGATGCGATGGGAAAATCGCACGATGTGCGCCACATCGATGCGCTCACAACGCGGCGGTCTCCGGACCAGCGTCCTGCCCCGGACGTGGCAACCGGGGTATCGTTCCTCCAACGGATGACACGACGATGGCAGGGACGCGATGGCAAGGGTGACGGGACAACATCAGATTGCGGGTGCGAGACCGCTAAGGGGGGTGCCCGCCCAGCTTGTCGCCGGCGTCATCCTGGTCGGGGTGTCCTGGCCGCTGGCCTGGTTCGGGCCGGCACCTTTCTCAGAGCATACGTTCTTCCCGCTCTGGCTCGGCTACATCCTCACCGTCGACGGGTTGGCTTACATGCGTGGCGGCACATCCCTGCTGATGCGGGACCACCCTCGCTTTGTCCTGCTGTTCGCGATGTCGATTCCACTCTGGTGGCTGTTCGAATTCGCGAACGAGTTCCTGCGCAACTGGCGGTACATCATGGCGCGTCAGTATGGACCCGTCGCCTACGGCGCCCTCGCCTCCCTGGCGTTTTCGACGGTGATGCCGGCGGTCTTCGTCACCGCCGAGCTGTATCGCACCTTCAGCCCCTTCGCGCGGGTCCGGCGGTGGATCCGGCTCGTGCCGTCACGTGCGGGCCAGGGCGCGATCGCGGTGCTCGGACTGGCGATGTTCGTCGCGTCGCTCGCTTTCCCGGATGTCGCGTTTCCACTGGTCTGGATCGGCGTGTTCCTGTTCCTTGATGCGATCAACGCGCTGATTGGCGGAAGGAGCCTCGCCGAACAGGTCGCGGCGGGACGCTGGGATACGGTGCTGGTCCTGTTCGCGGCGGGAATCACCTGTGGGTTCTTCTGGGAGATGTGGAATATCCGATCGTTGCCGAAGTGGGTCTACGATGTTCCCCATGTTACGGGACCAAAGCTGTTCGAGATGCCCCTCCTTGGGTATGGCGGCTATCTGCCGTTCGCGCTGGAAATCTACGCCTTCTACCACTTCGCGCAGACAGCGATCTTCCGTCGCCGGGATACCTATCTCTGCTTCGACCGCCCACCGGGATCTGGACTGCTTGACACAGGTTGACACATCCACCGGGGTATAGGGTAAGGTGGTGCTGACGAGACTACGTTCTGCACGTCCGTGGCTGGAGGATAGGGACGTACTTCTCGCTTCGCAGTCTTCTGGTACGTCTGCGCACCTGCCGAAACCCCAGTCCCGGTCCCGCCGGGCACGGTCGGGATGCGCCGCACCGCTGGCGTCGTTGGAGGGACGATCGCCGAGGAGCCACGGCCCATCGCACGCACAGAGTCCGTCCGGTTCCTGGGCTGGCAAGCGAAGCCATGGGCGCCACTGCCGGCTCGCGACTGGCTGGTGACCGGCAAATCGGTGAGCGTGCACGACGCCCTGGGTGGAGTGAGACGTGATGGCGGTTGTCGGACCGGTATCCGGGCGATAGTTCGCTCGTACCGCAAGGTTCCCCATTACGCGTGTCTGTCCCAGGCTGCGTGAGCTCATCGCCGGTGACCCGATCGTCCAGTGCCGGCGCGGCCTTCCATCCGCGGCCGTCCCGAGACCGGGATCAAGGAGCACGCACCGTGAGACATCAGTATTTCGGCGACGACCCTGCCGCACGCGCATCGAGCTTGCCACTGGCGGCACGGCAACGAGGACGCCGCGCCTACCAGTGCATCACGATCGTGACGCTGCTGATGATGGTGATCGGGGGAGT
>DASYVY010000599.1:0-4365 GCA_035936535.1 Thermomicrobiales bacterium
ACCACCAGGTACTCGGGATTCCCGGGCGAGGCGGCGACATCGTGGCCTTCGATCTTCGTCCGCTCCGTCAGCCGCTTCTTGACTACCCCGGTCGTCTCGCCCTGCGGCGTGTTCCAGGCAACGTGATCCCCAGGCTCGAACTCCTCCGCTTGGTGCGCCGCGTCCTCACCGCTGTGTCCCACTCCGATACCCTCCATCGCTCATCCGAGCCCATTGAACCGTGACCGTGTCGCGTGCAGGAGCAAGACCCGGGCCAGTCCGGATTGCTGCCGAGGCGCAACATAACAAGGGACCGGTCTCACCGACCGGCCCCTTGTTACGCGCGTTCCCGATTGTGATGAATCGCCTACGGCATCTCTGTTGCGTCGTAGACATCCTGATGGGCCTGGACGTACTGGGAAAGACCCATCGCCTCCAGGGAGGCCAGGTAGTTCTCCCATTCCGCGGCGATATCGATCTGGCCGGTTACCGCCCGGGCAAATGTCTCGTCGACATACGCGGTGATGGTCGGGGTCAGCTCGGAGACGAGTTGCGCCTGGTCCTCGCTGAAGTACAACGGCGGCAACGCCATCTCCGCCGGCTGCTTGAAGGGCTCGTAGTTCTCCTTTGTCTGGTTGTACAAGATGACCTCGATGTGGAACTCCGCCTCGTCCGCCGGAACCGCCTCACCCAACCGGTAGTCGTTGGAGCGGTAGGACGGCCCCGCCTGCGACCAGTGGGCGTTCTGGGACGGAACATTGGCGATGTTGGTGATGCTCTTCCAGATCGCCTGCTCGCCGTTGATGCCCAACTCACCCTCGTTGGCCCATGCCCAGTCGCGATCCTTGACCCCGTGGATCGAGCGTGTCGTCGCCTCGATTTCCCCGAGGCTGTCCGCCCACTTGAACGCCAGCTCCGGATTCTGGGACTTGTCAGTGATGATGAACGACCCGACGCTCGCCGCCGCAAACGGATTGAACGCCGCGTAGCGAACGCCACCCGGACCTTCCAGGGGCGGCACGGTCGTGTATTGCGTCCACAGCCCCGGCGCTTCCGGTGAGTACGTCGTGAACTCGCCAAACCATCCAGCGGGGATCGAACCGGCGATCGCAGCGGTACCACCGTTGCCGTCCCCGATGCGTCGGATCTGGTCGACATCACGGGTGAACGTCTCCGGATCGATCAGCCCCTCGGCGAACAGTCCCGCCAGGTAGGCGATACCCTCTCGCCAGGCATCCTGCGTGTAGGCCGGGGTTACCTGGCCATCGACGACGATCAGGCGAAGATCGTTGCCCGGGTGGTAGGTGAACGAGTTCATGAAGTAATGATCGAGCTGTCCATGCCAGATATCGGGTGACCCGGTCAAGGGCAGCTCATCGGCGGCGCCATTCCCGTTGGCGTCATTCGCCTTGATGGCCCGGAGCACTTCGGCATATTCCTCCGTCGTCGTCGGCATTTCGAGACCGAGGGTAGCCAGGAACTCCTCGTTGATCCACAGCTTCTGCGACATCGAGCAGTGATAGCAATCGTTGACCTGGGGCAGCGAGTAGATGTTGCCATCGGTCGCGGTCGAGGCGACCCGAGCCAGCGGGTACTGCTCGAATGCGCGCTTGGTGAAGACTCCATGCTGCTCGATCAGGTCGTTGAGCGGCAGGAACGCCCCCTGCTGGCCATACAACTGCTGAACGGTTGGGGACGGATAGAAGTTGAGCAGGACTTCCGGATAGTCCCCACTCGCCAGCCGCAGATTGAGCGCTGAGTTGGCATCGTCCGACGGCACGACTTCCCATTCGATATGGACATTGGTGCGCTCTTCGAGCCAGATGGTGAACTCGTTGGTGGCGAAATCCTGGACCGTCGCACTGGACGGTATGAGCACGCGCAACGTCTGCTTTTCCGCCGTCAGCGGGAACGACTGCTGGGGCTCGCCCGCCGTCGGATCGACCTGCGCGCCGAGGCTGGCGACCGGCGATGCGGCCGGGCTTGCTCCCGGCGTGGCCACCGGGCTGGCCACGGGGGAGGCATCCTGCCCGGCGGCGGGATTGGCCGCACGGCCCAGGGACAGTGCGACACCGGCGGAGGCCGCGCCCTGCACCACGCGGCGCCGGTTGATTCGGACGTGCGATGCCGAACGGGCGATGCGGGAGACCTCCTCGCATTCCGGGCAGCCAAATTCCGTAGAACCTCGATCTTCTGATGCCGCCATCTGACACCTCCAGGGTGGGAACGTAGGGGATCCGATCGCCTGCATGAGCACGACCACGCTGGGCGAATGCACCCCATGGATTTCCATACTGTATACAATTCGTGCGTTAGCCCGAAGCCTAGAATAGCGCGCAGGCAGTGTCAAGGACGAACGGGAAGGGGCATCAGGTGACATCTCGAGATCCCGGCTCGGACGGCGATGCGCGCACCCGGATCGGGCCCGATCCGCTCGGCATCCTCGGGGCGTGCGCAACGGTCATGCAGCATACCCGGGAGGTCGCGGTTGACCACGAGGCGATCGACCGCGTCGTGGACCGGCTTGCCGCTACCGGCGTCGAACCCCCGCCGTGGGATGCAGCCCTGCACTTCCGGGACACGGGACCCGATGGTGACGAGCACACGGCCGGCTGGGTGTTCGTGCTGGATGCGCTCAACTTCTGCTTCTGGAGCCAGGGCGCACCGCTGGATCCGGATTCCCGTTGGCGGATCGAGCACCACGGTGAGCTGCACGATGGCTATGCCGCGCTGGCCCTGGCACTCACCCGGGCAGCTGCTTCTGGGATCCCCCTGTGGAGCCCGCAATGGCTTGCTGAGGTCGATGCCGGCACGCTCGGGTCCATCCTCCGGCCCGCCCCCGGGTCTCCCCCGATTCCGCTGCTGGTCGAACGCGTCGCGCACCTGCGGGAACTTGCGGCCGGGCTGGCCCTTGCCTTCCCCGATCAACCGCTGGCAACGTCGCAACGGCCGTTCAGCACGCTGATCGAACGATGCCGGGGATCGGCCGTCGCCATCGTCGAGACGATCGTCGCGCTCTTCCCGTCGTTCAACGATGTCGCGATCTGGACCCCGCCCAACGATCCCGACCAGCCGCTCACGTTGCGATTCCTGAAACGGGCCCAGATCCTGGTTTCGGATCTCGCCGGCGCCCTGGAAGGCACGGCCCTGGGTACTTTCCACGATCAGGACCAGCTGACCGCCTTCGCCGATTACAAGGTGCCGCAGGTGCTTCGCCAACTCGGGGTGCTCACGTATGCCTCCTCGCTTGTCGATCGCCTTCACCGGCGGGAGCTGATCCTGGCCGGGAGCCGCACCGAGATCGAGATCCGGGCGGCGACGATCTGGGCCTGCGAGCTGACCCGCCAGGCGCTTGCGGACCGCGGGCTCACGATGCCGGCGACGGCGATCGACTGGCTGCTGTGGAACGCCGGCCAACATCTTCCGAAAGGAAGCGAACCCTATCACCGGACAGTGACGATCTTCTACTAGGAACGTTGACAACCGGCTGGAGTGATCTCTCGACCTGTGCCAGCCGTTCCGTTAAGAGTTAAGTAAGAGAAGAACGAATCGTCTTAGTTGTAGTGGGTGTGGACAGTGGGGATAAGGCCTGGATTCCCCATTCCACGGCCCGAAACGAGTAGGACAATCCGGGGATGATCTATCCCCCAATCCCCCGGTCCGCGGGGAAAGCCGCTTCGCCACCTGTGACAATCCCCGCCGGGTGCACGTACACCTGAGGACTTGAACGCGCCCGACCCGGGGTTCATCCCACGTTCCACGCCGGTTATCCACAATCCACCAGGTTTGTCCACAGGCGGGATAACGTTATCCACACCAGCGTTTCGATCCCTGTCATCCAGTCAAGGTATGGACAGTAATGGTGTGAATACGCATCGGGGCCTGTGACACACAGGCGGACGGCCGTTCCTGGGTGTCGCCGGACGGTGCTCCGCGGCACCGCTGGGGCTGGCGACCAAGGCAGCGGATCGGTCTGGATGTTCGTCGGATGGAAACAAGGAGCCGTGTAGTTCGCGGGCTCGTGAGCACGCGAGGCCGTCTCTGCCGTGACGGACCCTCTTCTTGCCTGGACCGGGGAGGCGGATGTATGTTAGCGATATCGGTAAGTACGTAGAACTCTATGAACATGCAGACGGACGGGCTAATCGACCCGTCCGTCTGCATCAGCGCTCAGTTTTGGGAGTGAAACGAGATCAGGCGCCGGGCCTGCCGCGAGTGCCCCGTGAATCGTCATCGTCTCCGATGACCTTGTCCTTGATCGTCTCGAAGGTCTCCCGGATAGCGGCGAGCGGCTCGTCCCGGCTGGCGTTGGGGGACCGCTCGCCCATCACCCGGCGCGCTTCCCTCTCCGCCGCCGCACGGGCTTGTTCCGCCGTCTCGATATCC
>DASYVY010000600.1:0-2717 GCA_035936535.1 Thermomicrobiales bacterium
ATCCGGTGGATACACTTCTCCGTCTACCGTTTCTCCCGGGAGAGCCCCGCGGGTACTGGGTGTAGCCTGGCTTAAACGAATCCAGATCCCGGTCCGGCAACCCGAGAACGGCGTGCGGCACGGCGGTATCATGGACAACGACGCGCTGGAGGGGACACCGAGCACACGCGGCGCCTGCCGGTCACCGGGGTCCGGGGCCAGCAGAGTGATCCTGCGGCCGGGCATTCCAGGGCGGTCGGTGCGCTGCGGATGTATCGTTGCCGGCTGCCGCAGGGCAGGCAATGCGGCGCCGGGATTCCGTCAGCCGCTCAGGGCGTGAGCGACGGCACGGCCGTGGCCCGCGTCAGGACGAGGTGGCACACCATGAAGCGGGCGATGTTTCCGGAGCGAATCGCTGGCTGGGCCCGGCGCGCGGCACCCGCCAGGACATCCGGGGCCGTGTCCCGGGCCGATCTGGAGCGCAAGCCGGAATACCTCCAGGAGACCGCCATCTTCGCCCCGCTCTCGTCCGACGAGCGGCGGTGGTTGCTCGAAAGCACGACGATGGTGACGTACGACCGCGGCCGGGTTTTTTACGGGCCTGACGATGCGGGCGAGGTCATGTTCATCCTCAAGCGCGGGCGGGTCGATCTCTACCGGGTAACGGAGGACGGGCGAAAGCTGGTGACCGCCTCGCTCGGTCCGCATACCCTGTTTGGGGAGATGGGACTGATCGGCCAGCGCATGTATGGCTGCTACGCGGAAGCTGCCGAGGATAGTCTGCTCTGCGTTCTGAGCCGGTCGGACATGCAGAGCCTGGTTCGTCGCAATCCGGAGGTCGGTCTACTGATGCTCGCCGAGGTCGAGCGCCGGCTCCGCGACCGGGAGGCGGAACTCGAAGCGCTGGCTTTTCGCGGCCTCCCGGTCCGGCTTGCCGCACTGCTGCTGCGAGAGGCTGATCCTTCGGGCGCGGTTGTCGGCCTGAGTCACCAGGACCTCGCCGAACGGCTCGGCACCTATCGTGAGACGATCAGCCAGGCGCTTGGCCGGTTCCGCGAGGAAGGTCTTGTCGCCACCCAGCACAAGCGAATTCAGCTCCTCGATCCGGACGGCCTGCGAGCCCACGCAACCGCAGGCCAGCGCGGCCTTCCAGGAACGATTGACCCTCGGGGGCGCTGAACGCCGCGCTCGCGCCGCGTTTCGGAGATCAGCGGACCTGGCGTCGATGACATGCACCAGCGGCTCACAGGCTCTTCACCGGACGGAATCGCCTTCCGTGTAAGCCAGCTTACAGATCGATCCTGAATCCGGACCGATGGTACCAACAGGATAGTAAGCCAAGCCTCCGGGACATGCCTGCCTGGCGGACCCAGGGGACGGTCGGGACAATACGGCATGATCCACGGCCACGGGGCTATCCCCGGGCTGCCGACACGTTCGACATATCAATGGAGCACCATCGCATGGTCAGGATCGCCGTCGTCATCGTCGCCGACACCGAAACCCATGGGGATCTTGGCCGGGCCGTCAACGCGCTGCTCACCGTTCGGGAGGCCAGGGAGGCCGGCGACGAGATCCGGTTGATCTTCGATGGGGCGGGTACCAGGTGGATTGGTATCCTCTCCGATCCAGGACACCGCTCGCATGCGCTCTACAAGGCGGTCGAGGGCCAGATCACCGGGGTTTGCGAGTACTGCGCCGGTGCTTTCGGGGCGACGAAGGCCGTCCAGGCAGCGGGCGTGCCTCTCCTGGACGAGTATCATCAGCATCCAAGCATCAGGACGCTTGTTAATGACGGCTTCCAGGTGCTCATCTTTTAGCTTTTGGCTAGACGCCGTACGCGGACCCCGGTCTGTGGAACGCGCCGTCCACCCATCCGCGACGAAGCCGATTTTCTCTGGAAGGACATGCCCTGTGGCCTCGCAGAACCTTCAGCCATCCACGTCCACGGCGGCATCCCCGACGGAGCCACTGGTCAACCCGGCGGCGCTGGGGTATGGCCTCGCGGCATTGCGCATCTTCATGGGCATCGTCTTCTTCGCCAACGGGTTTACCAAGGTGACCGGCGAGCGCGTCGTCGACATCGGCTGGTATCTCGGCGTCCTGATCTCGCGTGACGAAGCGCGCAATATCCTGCAGTTCGAAGTCAATGAGCGCAACCGGACTGGAACGATGGTCCCGTACCTGAAACGCGTGGTCAACGAGTTCATCCTTCCGAACTGGGACATCATGCAGTGGGTGGTGACCTGGACCGAAGTGGGCGTTGGCCTGCTGCTCATCCTCGGGTTCCTCACCCGGGGAGCAGCCCTCGTCGGGTTGTTCTTCCAGCTCTTCCTCGCCCTGGTCTACGCGTCCAGCGGCCGGTGGATGTTCGAGCAACCGCACGAGTACATCCCGCTGATCATCCTCGCGATCGTGCCGGCCGGCCGTTATTTGGGCGTCGATCGCCTGCTGGTCCGGGATCGGCCCTCGCTCAGACGCTGGCCGTTCTAACCGTTGACCTTCGACCTCCGATATGCACCACGCCGCGACAACGGATCACGTTTCCCGAGAGGACAATTCCATGGATAGCACTCGGTCAGTGACCACGGTGGCGGCGTTCTCCGAACGCGCGGACCACGATGAGCCGTCGGTGTTCCTGCCCGGAAACATGCTCCGGGAGGCCCGGCGCCAGCGCGGCCTTCCCGCCGGCAAGGTCCCTGATGTCTGCCTGCTGGATCCTGACGGCGACATCGTCC
>DASYVY010000601.1:0-7295 GCA_035936535.1 Thermomicrobiales bacterium
GCGGCGGAGAACCTGCTGGAGGCGGATGAAGATGTCGCGGTCGGCAAGGGCTTCGTGCAGGTCTGCCGCGATCACGAGCTCAACCAACTGCTGCGCCAGGCACTCAACGGCGAGTCGCAGTCGCAGGCCGCCGTTGAGCACGGCCTGAACCGGCGGACGTTGCTGACCACCGCGCAGGTGATCGAGGGCGTGCATGAACGGCTCGGGATGGTGGTGCTGCGGGACGTCTCCGAACTCAGGCGTTTGGAGAGCGTGCGGCGGGAATTCGTCGCCAACGTGTCGCACGAGCTTCGGACCCCGTTGACGTCGATTCGGGCACTTGTAGAGACGCTCGAAGCCGGAGCGATCGAGGACGAGGCCATCAGCATGGATTTCCTCGGCCGGATCGTGGGGGAGGTCGACCGGCTTACCGAGCTGGTCGAGGATCTGCTCGATCTGGCCAGGCTCGAGGCAGGGAGGACGCGGCTCCGGTATGAGCGGGTCGATCCCGTTGAACTCGTCCGCACTGGTGCGGAGCGGTTGCGGCCCCAGGTGGAGCGTGCCCGCCTGACGTTGACCATGTCCCACGGCGACGACCTGCGGAAGATCGATGTCGACCGAACGCGCATCGAGCAGGTGCTGATCAATCTGGTGCATAACGCGATCAAGTTCACCCCGTCCGGTGGGGAGATCCAGGTGGACGTGCGTCAGGAGGCGGGCAGGACGCGGATCCGGGTGGCGGACACCGGAGTCGGCATTGCCGAGGACGAGCAACTTCGCCTGTTCGAGCGCTTCTACAAATCGGACAAGGCTCGCAACACGGGCGGGACTGGCCTTGGACTCGCGATCGCCAAACACATCGTGCAATCCCACGGCGGCGAGATCTCGGTCGAAAGCGTGGTCGGCGAGGGTGCAACGTTCACGGTGTCACTGCCCGATCGCAAGGGCGGCCGGAAGCGGATCCGTCGCTAGCCTGCCACCCCGGATCGGCCCCGGTTGGAGGGCTTGCGCACGCCGGCCCGTCCCTGGCGCTTCCGTCGTCCGGCCCTCGCGAATCCCGCATGGTGGATCGCGTCGATCCACGAACGCCTGCCAAGCTCCTCCGGTGCTGGAACAGGGACTTCGGTCAGGGCACAGGTTTCATGGGTTCCGGGACATCGACCCGGTCAGGCAGGCTTTCCGGTGATCTGAGGGCGAACGTGACGCCGCTGGCAAAGAGGAGTACCGCCGTGAAGATCAGGGCCGCATCGGGCGACACAACATCGGCGATCAGGCCGAGAAGCAGCGGCCCCACCACATAGCCCGAATCGGAGAGCGCGCGGTACATCCCCATCGTGGCGGCGGTCAGCCCCTTGGGGGAGATATCGGCGGCATACGCGGCGGGAGCCGCGCCGCTGATCCCGCTTGCCGCGCTCCAGCATGCGGAGCTGATTAGAAAGGCGGCGAAGGTCCCCGCCGCGGCGTACGTCAGCATCGCCAATGCCGAGCAGAGCATCGACGGCACGATCACGGCCTTCCGCCCGAACCGGTCAACGAGCGCCCCCGAAGGGTAGACCAGCACCAGCCCTACGATACTGATCATTCCGATTCCGAGGCCGATCTGGTCCGGGGACAGCCCGATCTCGTTTTCCGCGAGGAGGGGGATGACGTTGAACAGAGCCCCGGTGCGCGCGAAAAAGGCGGTGAAGCTGATCACACTGATCAGGAGAAAGCCGGGCGTGGCCGTGACGATGTGAAGCTGCTGGCCGAAGGAGAGCTTGAGGGGATTCGCCCTTGAACCGTCCCGGCGCTCGCGAAGCCCGCGCGTCTCCGGGACGAAGAACCAGGCCAGCAGGGTCACGATACCGGCGAGAGCCGCATTTGCCCAGAACGGACTTGCCAGCCCGTATTCGGAGGCGAGCCAACCTCCGGGCCAGGCGCCCGCTCCTACGCTGAAGAGAAATACGCCCTGGTAGATCGCCATCACGCGGCCCCGATTGTTCGGGGATGCGATATCAGCGAGCACTATCTGCCCACCGGTGAGCACACAGGCCGCTCCGGCGCCGGCCACGAACCGGGCAATCAGGAAGACGGGATAGTTGGGTGCAACGGCACAGAGGACCGTGCCGGCGATCGTGATCAATCCGCCCGCCGCGAGCGTCGTCCGCCGCCCGAATCGATCGGCCAGCCCGCCTGCCGGAACGTTGACCAGGAACCGCGCGAGACCATAGATGGCGATCGTGAGTCCGATGGCCGTCTGGGTCACTCCGAATTCCTCGGCATAGAGCGCGACGACCGGAACGATGGCGCCGAATCCGAGTTGGTTCGCGGCAATCAGCACGCACATCCAGACGAGGATCGTCTGTGCCTGCCGATCGAGTCCGAGTTCCGTCCGCCTTGCCATCCGGTGACCCTTCTCGTGCAGGCGACCGCGAGAGGCATCGGCCAGGATCTCGCCCAAGGTTCCTGGACATCGTTGTCTTGCTGGCCGGCCAAGGCCCGCGAGCGTCTGCGTCCGCCCAGCATCGCAAGATTCAGGCAAACCGGCAACGATCTTCACACGCGATCGCCCTTCCGGGTCAGCGCCTGCAGCAGGGTCACGTATCATTGCACATGCGCATCGGCCGCCCGGACTTGCCATTTTTCTGGCCAATGTCTTGCCTGCGATGAGCTGTCACCGGGCGTGAGTCGCCAACCCGGCACCGCGACGCATCGCGCTCTCGACGCCCTGCCGGTGGGTTGGTTCCGGGACCACCAGGCAGGCCGGCACCGGAACCATCCCGGTGTGGTTTCCGGTCGCGCGAAATGGAAGCGCATCGTCGATCGTTTCAGAACGTGGGGCACATAGAGATCACGCCAACCCCATGCCGCCAGCCTGGATAGCGTGCGGTCCAGGCAGTTATCCGGGCAGGCACGCCAACGATCGAAGTTGAGACTTGTCCGCATGGGCGCTGGGCAGGCAAACAGGACCGAGGCATTCCCATTGTCTGACGACACCCGAGATTTTCGATCCCCAGACGAGGCCGACAGGGATCGGCCCTGGGAGAGGGACGGTGCGCCCTCACCGCGACGGCTTGCGGGCCGCTACGAGGTGCTGGAGGAAATCGGCAGCGGCGCCACGGCGATCACGTATCGGGGACGCGATCGGCGCCTCAACAGGTACGTTGCGATCAAGATCATGCGGCAGGATCCGGGGCTGGACCAGAGCTTCGTCCAGCGATTCGAGCGGGAAGCGCGAACGGCGGCCTCCGTATCACATGGCAACGTGGTCGATGTCTATGACGTCGGGCAAGAGGCCGGCCAGCTCTACATCGTAATGCAGTACATCGATGGCGAAGATCTCAAGCACCTGATTACCAGCCGGGGTGCGCTGCCGCTGGATCGCGCTCGCGAAATCAGCCGGCAGGTCCTCGCCGGGGTTGGTGCGATCCATGCGGCAGGGATCGTCCATCGGGACATCAAGCCGCAGAACGTGCTGATCGGTCGGGATGGCATTGCCCGGGTCACGGATTTCGGGATTGCCCAGGCCGCCATGGATTCCGGGTTGACGACGGCTGGCACGACGGTGGGCACCGCCGCCTATATGGCGCCTGAGCAAGCACAGGGTGGGCAGGTCACGGAGGCATCGGACCTTTACTCGGTGGGGGTGATGCTCTACGAGATGCTCACGGGAGTGATGCCTTTCGATTCCCCCACCCCCATGGGCATGATGCTCGCGCATATTCAGCAACAGCCCGTTCCACCGTCGGAGCGTAATGGGCGGGCCGGGATCCCAGCCGAGCTGGACGGGATCGTGCTGCAAGCAATGGCCAAGGATCCACGCGACCGGTTCCGAACGGCGTCGGCCATGTCTCGGGCCTTGGAGAGTGTTTCCGGGACGTCATCACGGACGACCGTGCTGCCCGGCATGGTGGACGCTGGGCGAACCGCACGGGTCAATGGTTTCGCCCCGGCAGCGGATGGCCGGCCGATCCAGCTGGTGCGGAGCGATGCCCGCCGGGTAGGGGTGGGGTTGCGAGGGGTGCTGGGAGGGCTGCTCCTGCTCCTGTTGCTTGGGGCCGGCGGAGCCGCCGGGTACATGATGTACGGCATGGTTGGTCAGGGAGATGGCGAAAACCTCCCAACCGAGGAAGCCACAACTGTTCCCGCCGCCGTCGATCCAACGGCGACCGGCAGCGCCACCCAGGCGATCACCGAAGTGCCCGACGAGGCCACCGATGAGCCGGATGATGTCACCGCCACGGCAACGGAGGAACCTGCCCGGCCAACGGCAACGTCCGTTCCGACGAGGGTACCCACGCGGGAGCCGACCGCGGCGCCCGCGGTCGTTCCGACCACGAGACCTCCTACCGCAACGGAAATTGCACCGGTCATCGAGCCGACGGACGCCCCCCCGGTGCCTACGGAGCGTCCGACTGATGTTCCAATCGACGAACTGCCGACCAATCCACCAAGCGAAGATGACCCAGCTCAGATCATCGTGCCGATCGACGGACAGGATGGCTCGGGCGGTGACGGAAGCGGAGATGACGACCAGAACGGTGACGACGATGACGATTCTGATGAGGGAGTCATCGAACCCCTTCCGGGAACATCGGGAAACGGGCAGCCAGCGGCGGTCAACGATTCCTCACGCATCCAGACGATCAGCTCCAGTCAGGGCAACGCGGTCACGGGTCAAGGCACGACGCTGGATATCGAGACCAAGGACTGGCGTGGAGATGGATCCCGGCACGACAAGGACGAGGACTGGGTGGTCGTCTCTCTGGGAAGCTCGGCGACAGCGAGCTTCGATCTCAAGTCGCTCCCGGCTGGCGAGGAGTTCGCCGTCGAAATCGCGCTCGCGGTCACCGGTCCAGACCAGTTACCACTGACGGTGCTCGTCAACGATCAGGAGCTGGGGACGTATGACGGGTCCCTCCCTGTCCTGATCGACGGGGCATCTGGCGACCAGCTCGGCTCGCTGCGTGTCACGCTGCCGACTGCTCCCCTTGAGCGGGGCAAGAACCGGATAACGGTCGTCTACGGAACGGTTGCCGATGAGTCGGAAGGCGATGATGATTCAGGGAGCGGTGGCAACAGCGGACGAGGAAACAGGGATGATGTGGAACTGCCCGAGAATGCGCTCCTGTTGGCGAGCTCGACTATCACGATCGACCCGGTGAACTGACGCGCGGATCGCCGCGCTCCAACCCTGCAGTCAACGCATGCGCGTGTTTTGGATCAAGGCACGTGCTCCATTGGCCTCGGAGGCTCGATTTATGTTTGACCTTCCATCCGCCGTCGCATCGCAGCCAATCGATCTCCGCTCCGACACGGTGACGCGTCCCACTCCGGCAATGCGGGAAGCAATGGCCGCCTCGCTGGTGGGGGACGATCAATACGGTGAGGACCCATCGGTCAACCTGCTGGAGGAACGCGCCGCCCGGTTGCTCGGCAAGGACGCCGCGGTGTTCGTACCGAGCGGAACCATGGGCAACCTGTCCGCCTTGCTGACGCACTGTGGCCGCGGCGACGAGGCGATTATCGGGGACGAATCCCACATCCTCTGGTACGAGAGCGGCGGCCCGGCGGCCCTGGGCGGAATTCCCCTCTACACGATCCGGACAGACCCGCGCGGCATGTTCGACCTCGACGAGCTGGACGCGGCAATCCGGCCCGACCGGCCGGGATATCCACCTACAGGGGTCGTCTGCGTCGAGAACACGCATAACCGTTGCAGCGGGGTCGTGCTCCCCATGGAGTACCTCGAGGACGTGCGGGCGCTCGCTCACGGCAAAGGGGTGCCGGTGCATATGGACGGTGCCCGGATCTTCAATGCCGGGGCATATCTCGGAATCCCTCCGGCGCGAATCGCCAAGGAAGCGGATTCCGTACAGTTCTGCCTGAGCAAGGGACTAGGTGCCCCAGTCGGGTCTCTGCTGGTTGGCAACCATGAGTTCGTGGACCGGGCGCGTCGCCAGCGCAAGATCCTTGGTGGCGCAATGCGGCAGGCTGGCGTCCTTGCCGCTGCCGGTCTGGTGGCGTTCGACACCATGATCGACCGCTTGCCCGAGGATCATCGCCGGGCGCGAATGCTGGTGGATGGGTTGGCCGGCATGCCGGGAGTCACCGTCAATCCGGAGGCGGTGCAGACCAACATCGTCGTCTTTGCGCTCGACAAATCGCTGGACCAGGTCGAAGTCGCCTCCGCGCTGAAGGACCGTGGACTGCTGGTCTCGAACTATGGAGGGCGGGGCCTGAGAATGGTGACGCACTTTGAGATCGACGACGCCGCGATCTCCAACGCCCTGGAGATCCTCACCACCGTGCTCCAGCGTATGCAGGGCCGGGTGCATGTCAGTGCCTGAAGCAAGACCTGATGGAGTCCCGGCGCGTACAGGGCTCAAGGGCGCGCGAGTAGCTTTTGGGGTCTGCGGTGGAATTGCCGCGTACAAGGCGGCCGACATCGTCAGCGCACTGGTCCAGGGCGGAGCGGTGGTCGATGTCATGCTCTCGCACGGCGCCACCCGCTTCATCCAGCCGTTGACCTTCCAGGCCCTGACCCATCGACCGGTCTACACCGGGGTGTTCGAGGGCTGGGACGCCGGAGAGACTGGACATGTCTCGATCGCCCGTGAGGCTGACGTAGTGCTGGTCGCGCCCGCCACCGCGAATGCCATCGCCCATCTCGCCAATGGAATGGTGGAGAACATGATCGGTGCCGTCGCGCTGGCGACGGAGGCTCCGCTCGTGATCGCTCCAGCGATGGAACATCACATGTGGCACCATCCCGCGACGCGGAGGAATGTCGAGACGCTGCGGCAGGATGGAGCGACGATCGTCGAACCGGAGCGCGGATACCTGGCGTCCGGGGCCCAGGGTGATGGTCGTCTTGGCTCACGGGCGAGCATCATGTTCGCCGTACGATCGGTCCTGGGACGGGCGGGCCAGCTCAGTGGGCGTCGGGTGGTCGTATCGGCGGGCGGAACGCGTGAAGCGCTCGACCCGGTGCGGTACATCGGGAACCGCTCGAGCGGCACGATGGGTCTCGCGCTGGCCCTGGCGGCGTTGGATGCCGGCGCGAACGTAACGCTGGTCGCGACACCGGCGGTCGACCGGGACAGTTGGGGTGGGCCGGTCGTCGAGGTGGAATCCGCCACGGCCATGCAGGAGGCAGTCGCCGTGGCCGTCAGGGAGGCCGATGTGCTGATCATGGCTGCGGCTGTCTCAGACTTTCGACCTCAGACTCCATCCGCGAGCAAGATCAAGAAACAGGCCGGTGAAGATACCATTTCGCTGGAGCTCGTCAAGAACCCGGACATCGTGAAGGTGATCGAAAAGCCGGGGATGGTCAA